>JAZSES010000123.1:0-2127 GCA_045531805.1 Candidatus Limenecus sp.
AATGACCATGCTAATTGCGAAGAAGCCTTACGACCTTTACCTTCAGCATATTCCTCATCACCATAAACATGAGTCTTTTCATCAACTGTTTTATCAGTAATGATAATCGGAATTGTACCCATAGCACCCTTAACAACCTCACCATTAGGCAATACTACATCCTTAGCATCTGGCATACCGTTTTCATCAAACATACCGCCTCTAACTGTACCACCATTAAAACGTGAAACTGCTGCATATGGTGCACTAACAACACCCAGTTCAGGATTAGATTTAAACAACTGTACTTCGTAATCGACACCTTGTTTCTTAGCTGCTTCCATATCCATATCAGGGTCAATAACATAAGAAATTACACCCTTATTACCATTAAAGTCACACAGCTTATCACCTGTCTGTAAAGGTCTAAGACCAACACCCTGGTCAATCAACTGATACTTAATCTGCTCGTTAAATGTATAATATCTAGGTTCCTCACCTTCAATACGACGAGCATTTCTATAAGGATTGTCCTCTGACTGGTCATTCAATGCATATGCTGGAATCAAAGTTTCCTTTTTATCCATCATAACCTTTACCATTTCAGAGTTATATACATCAAACTCTTTACCTCTGAATGATACAGTAGACATTAAATGTCCTTCAGCATCTTTCTTTTCAGGATTCAAACCTAAATCTTCATACTGAATCAATTCAGGTTTTAACTTATAAGTAACAGATACATCATGTGTCTGAACTAAATGCTTCTCAGCATAAGCTTTTGATATAACATTACCATCATCCATGTTCTTACCACGTAATGACATATAAACAACGTTAGTCTTCATATCAACAGCTAAAGCTTGAGTCAAGTTACTAAATACCATCTGCTGACGGTCAAATGGATTATATAAATTATCTTTACACATATCCATATTCAACAGTGGACAATTCATCTTCGATTCATCCAATGTTGGAACTATATGACCTTCTGCTGTTACAACAGCACCCTCACTCAAATAACGTGTGATACCTTGAACTGTACTACCTGATGTAGCAATACGGTCAAAATAACCAGGTTCAGATAATTGAAGACAACTCATATCTCTTTGACCTGTTACAGAATAACCATCAGAATTCAAGTTATCAACAAAACCTGACTGTTTAGCATTCATATGAGCATTGATTGTAGAAGAATCTTTCAAATCGGACTCATAACGAACTGCACGTCTGAATGTATCAATAGTGCCTTCAATAAAAGCATCATCATAACCCTTAGCTCTAAATTCAGCCATATAATCCTTATCGAACTTTCTATCGTTCAAATGACGATATACGCCATTCAATGCAGTTGTATTTAACGTATCAGTTGGAGCTGCCTGTAATACCTCAGAAGCACCTGTAGGTGCTTTAAGATTACCTTTACCTCTAACTGCACTTAACTGAGCACGAATATTAGTTCTAAGAATATCAACAAGAATCTGCTCATAACCTTTCAATAGAGTTCTGGATACAACAGAACCTTCGCCAGGTGTAATAATAGCCTTATAACCAGGAACAATTGCATAGTTATCATCATGGTCAAAGTTTGTAATGATAACGCCTCTTTCATCAGGCTCAAAAATCTGACCAATATAACCTTCAATTCGAGTCTGACCTAAATTAGCATTAGTCTTACCACTATCACCATTACTATTGAAACGACGAACAGAATAATGAACAATACCCTTATCATCCATTTCAAGTGTATCAATCATACATCCTGATGTTACAAATGTATCTCTCATAGTCTGAGTAACATGTCTCATAAATGGACTCTCAGCAGCAGATGGCTGGTCACCATTCAACAATGAACGTGATGTTTCAGGGTTAAATACTACTGTATTTTCTTTCAAACGATTCATTGTAAACTCATCATTTTCACTAACAAATTCAACCTGATGAGATTCTTTTGCTGCCTGAATCATTCTAAATACATCTTTTTCTTCAAATCCACCATACTTAATGATATTTGCAGGATTGATATGCATTACACCATTCTCATCAATTCTACCAAACATATCATTTGCTAACATACCAAACTGTTGCTGCACATGGTCAAGCTTTTCTTCATAACTATAAGACTGAGGATTAGAATCATCAAGACCC
>JAZSES010000208.1:0-4478 GCA_045531805.1 Candidatus Limenecus sp.
ATTGATAAACGCAACAAAATAAATAAATAAATAAATAAATGAATGAATAAATAGAACTATTTTTGAATAAGTAGTTCTATTTTGTTTTTCAAGAACTTTAAGAATACACCTGAATATGTAGACAAAACCATTGTTAAAACAAAGTAAAGGTAAGTAGTCTGAATTGGATTGTATATCCAATAAATATTATGTTCAGCTCTTTGAGAAAAAGGTATACCATTCAAATACATAAAAAGAGCGGTAATCAGAAACATAACCAATAAGTGATTAGCCATAATATGATAGGTATTTTCTCCCATTAACTGAACAAATTTGCAATCCTTTACCCAAGGATAAAGAACTTTTACAACAAACAAAGAAATCCAAATACCAGTCAAAGCAGTAAATACTGGCACAAACATTTGTTCATCAAATCTCGCCCAGACTAAAACATAACTCAAACCAATACCATGTACTGGATCATAATCTCGATTAAATAGCCATAAAACAGATTGCAAAGAAATAACGGCAGCAAACCATTTCATTGTAAAAATATTAAATTTGTCTTCAATATATTGTCTATAAAAATATCCCAAATAAACAAAGAACAAAGAAAACATCGTTCTAACCGCAATCAATAAAAGCGGATCAAGAGTAAAAATTTTTGACACAGGTATGGCCAAAAAGCCTAATAAAGAAAATACAATTAAATGAAAAATTTTATTATCTTTTACAGATTTCAAAATTCTAAACAAAAATAAAAACACAATCATTGTTATAAAAAGCTGTGTAACAAACCATAATGGACAAGCCAAATTAAACTGATGTCCATTCAAAAATGGAGTAACAAAAAAATTTTTAAGAGTAATAGGCTCTCCCCAAAATTTACCAGTCAAATGAAATATAAGAACCGTTACACACAAATAGAATAAGTTATACAAAAAATATGGAACAAGTAAACTTTTTGCGCGACGTTCAATAAAAGTACTCACTTCAGTCAAATATTTATCATTAAATAAATATCCAGAAATAAAGAAAAACAAAGCTAATTGAAATGAATACGGTGTAAACATCCCTAATAAAGAAAACTCAAGATGCCCTGAAACCACCAATAAAATAGCCAAAGCTTTTAATATAGTAACCTTTTTAGAAAATTCTTCTTTCATATGCCGATTTTACCTATTAAGATGTCTCAGAAAATCACCTAGTTGTACAAAACACAATATACAGAGAATACAATAAGGAAAATAAAAAATTCAAGTTACATTTTTTTACAAACATAGCAAATATTTTCCTGTAGTAGTTTTGTATAAACACGCTAGCTAAGAGAAATAACAAAATGACAACAATAAACAAGTCTTATACACCAAGTTTCAAGGGAGCATTTCTTATCAATTATAAAAAAGCACTTCCTGAAACAAGAAAATGTTTAGAAGAATTAATTGGTCCACACAAAAGACAGATTTATGACACATTCGCGGGTAAAGATACCCAAGTAATGTATATTTTAAAAGACTCAAAGGATTTTGATGTCGCTCATTTCGTACAAAAAAACGAATTAAATTTTAAATACTATCCAGATGTATCTACAAAACTTCGTTTTGAACCTGATAGACCTCAAGATGTTATAACTTACATAAAAACACAACATCCAAAATTAATTCAAAAACCTTACGAATTGATGGAATATATAAAAAGCTATCGTGAAAATTGTAAAACACAAAAAGATTCACATTTATCAGTTGCGGATAAAATTATTAATGCATTGTGCTATGACAAAAATGCAGGTAAAAAAGAAAAACTATCAAATGCATCAATCATTTTTACAGACAAAAATACTGGAGATAGGATTATTATATCCCCAAAATCAACATTAGGAACAAGGTATGTTTGTGTAACACCAAAAAGAGATTATGAAGAGATAAAAAGAATTGCATTTGACGAAAAAGGTAACATTCTAAAAACTTTTTCACCACCAGATGGTATAAAATTATTTAATCAACAGTTTAAAAACGCAATTAAACAACAATGTAAACAATCAATAAACCTAAAAGGAGAATAAAATGTCAATATCCCCAATTTCATTTCGAGGTCAAATCACAATAAAAACTTATAAAAGTAATAATCCCAAGGATATAACCGTTGAAACAATTAAAACAACAAAACAACAAGACGGAATGTTACTAAAAGCAGCAGTAAACACCTTGCAATCTATTGGATATAAAGAACACGTGTACCCTCATGAAACAAAAAATTTCCACACAACACTTGAAAATATAGTTGGCCGACCAATTGAACAAGCTAAAGGTGGAGAAAAATTCTTTTATATGGGTGGAGTAACAGGAACTAGTAGTGATTACAAACCTTACTTAGCGAAGTACAACACTAGTTATAATAAACTTTTCTATAATGACCAATCATTTAATAGACCACTAACTTGTGTAACCGTAGATTTTATGGAACCAGAAGAACGCCTCACAGCTGCAATGAAAAAGCTTTCAAACATACAACAAAAAATAGAAACGATATTCAACTGCAAAACTAGTGACCCAAACTTTTCACACTATAGTTACAAAGTATCTCCAAAAAACTATTCTACTATGGAAGAAATTTTGGCTAATACAGAAATGTTATTAAATGGTTATTTTGAAGGTCCTGACTTACTAGATAAAACAAAACAATTTGCTGATTCAAAAGAAGCTTACAACGCTCTTATCAAAAATCTTATGAAAGCTAGTGGAATGAATTACAGAGAGACTTCACTAGAAATTCCAACACAAGAACAGCTAAGCAAAAAAGATATGAACAACATAAGAAGAGCTGTTCATTACTTAGAAAATAGCACACCAAAACTATACAAATAAGAAATGAAAATCCATAATAGTTACAATAATATCAACAACAAAATCCTAACATTCAAACATCTACAACAGCCCTCAAGAAATATTCAAAATTATTACACAACAACTGAATTTTTCAGAGATGACTTTGACATAGATGGATTAATTAACTATGCAAACAATTTGTACAAAGATACGCAAAAAGTAAATGTTATTTCATACGCTTGCTCGACAGGAAAAGAAACTTATTCCCTAGCTTTAAAACTTAAAACAAATTTAAAAGACAAAGCAAATAAATTTCTACCACTAATAGCAAAAGACATTGATACAAATTGCATATTGAAAGCAAAACGTGGTAGATATAAAATTACAGAGAGAGAAGCAAAAAAACTAGACAACGCTGGTAGTATACACCTGAACAGATATATAGACACCTTTGATGATGGATTTGAAAAATATTCTTATATCAAAGATACCCTAAAAAAAGATGTTGAATTTAAGAAAGCTGATATTTGTGAGGAAATTGACTCAATACCAAACAAAAATACAATTCTAATTTGCCGAAACTTTTGGGCATATTTACAACCAGAAAAACAAATAGAACTTGTGAACAAACTAGCAAATAAATTTGATAAAACATCGTTAGTTGTAATTGGTTCATTTGAAAAATCTTATGGTATTGATAAATTACTAGAATCAAAGGGATTCAGAGAAACAGAAATACCTTGTGTAATGAGAAAAGAAAAGTAAAAACTGGAGATAAGATGAGAATAGTATCAATAAATAATAAGATAAATTTCAAAGCAAAAATAGAAAATCAAGATGAGGTAAACAAGCAACTTGAAAGGTTAAAACAAAAAAATTACCACCCATCAATTTTTCTACCAGAGTACGACGAAAAAATAAATTTACTTAAAAACAACGAACTTTTACACTACCAGATATGTGCTGAAATTACAAAAAACACAATGTGTAGCAAACTATATGAATTACTAAAGCAAAAGCTTAATGAAATACAAAACTACGGTACCCAAAACGATACAATACACATCAGCTCAAGAACTGATAACGTATCTGTCTTATCATATACTAATCCAAAAGCTGACAACAATGTAATATCGCCTAGTTATATATACTACCCAACAAGCAAAAAATCCATAGAACACTCTCCAAACAATTTGGTAAATGACATACTTAGCTTATCAGAAGATATATTTGAAAAAGTTAAGAATAAACACAATAGAAAAATACAAAAATTTGAAGAAATACACGGAGATATACACAACTATAATCCAGACAACCTAGATTATGATGAAATATAGCAATTCTAAATTTAATCAATCAAAACACTATTTTGTAAGATTTTTTATTAATGTATCAGTTATTGGATAACCAGTCATTCGTTCATAATGGATAAACATAGGTGCAGGATTTGCTTCAATAAAAACGTACTCACCTACTTTATTCAAACGAATATCAATACCCGAATATCTTAAACCAAGAAGTTTCAATACTTTCAAACAATCTTTCTGAACTTTCTTTGGCAATACAACCTTATTAATAACAGCATTTGGGTCTTCTCTAAAGTCAACATTGTTGGCTATAATTTCACCAGCATATATCTCACCTGTATCAAATGCATAAACTCTTATATCAATA
>JAZSES010000386.1:0-4918 GCA_045531805.1 Candidatus Limenecus sp.
TGATTTTTTAAGTCTTCATCATTAACCCCAGCAATAACAAGAGGAACGTCATTTTCCATACGAAACGCACTAGAATTGTCAATATAAACACAACCACGTTTTACAGCTTCACGAGCCAACGCCAAAGAAGTAGAACCACCAGCTGAAGCCAAAACAATATTAACGCCATCAAAAGCTTCTGGAGTAGCTTCAATAATAGTATATTCTTCACCCTTGAATGTAATCTTTTTACCAGCACTCTTTGCACTAGCCAGAAATTTTATTTCGTTATATTCAACATTATTCTCAACAAGAATTTTTAAAATTTCTCTACCAACTACACCTGTTGCACCTAAAACTGCAATATTGGGTCTATTCATTTTTCCTCACTCATAAAATAATTACATTACGATTATAGTATAAAACAGAAAAAAATCATTGTATAATACCTTTACAAAGAATAACAAATAACTTACAATTGTAAAAATTGTTAATAAACTTTTCTCCGGATAGCAATTTTTTTTTGTCAGGATGTTTATATTCATCGTATCAGGAAGGTGCGGAATTGAAATTTAATAATTTTCACAACTCAGATAAACTGTCTAAAGATGCAAAAGCGTCATCTAACAACAGTTCTATGCCAAACCAATCAAACCCAATAATCCCTAGTGGCTTGATTTCTAAAATCAATTCAGCAAATAACAGAACAACTGCAAACAAAATGTATGCAGGATATAACTATAAATCATGGCGTTCAGCAGAAAGTATTGACTATCCTGAACTCATCAAATTTATAAACGAGATAATGGTAGGTAAAGAAACACAAAACGAGTTATTTTATTCTTTACACAATATCTTTGCAAACAAATTAAACGCAACATTTTCCGCATATGGATTGTATAATAGCCAGTCAAATTGCATAAACTTTAAAATAATCGACAAAATAGGTTCTACATTTGCAAGTAGAATTATTTTAAACGATGAAGAAAACCCCGTACAAAAAGCTTTCAAACAAAAGAAAGTACAAATTGTTGAAAACAACTCTTTCTTAAATATACATTATCTAGTAGACACAAAAGTAGCAATTATTCCACTTGTTGTAGGAAATGATTGTATCGGCATTATGTTAGCAGGTGACAGTGAATACGATACACACGCAGAAGTCTACAAGCTTATGGCTATGTATTTAGCATTATTTGTGCAAAACAAAGAACTTTCCACAAAAGTTCTTATGAATACAGATACAGATGCGCTAACTAATTTAAATAATCACAGAAAATTCCAAGAAATCCTTGCTGCAGAAATAGACAAAGCAAAAAGAACGAACACAGAAACATCAATAGTTATTTTTGATATTAATAATATTTCCCAAATAAACAAAGACTTTGGTGCAGCCAAAGGTGATGAAATCATTAAACTAGTAGCTGACAAAATAAAACAAGGTATTCGTTCAAATGACTCAGCCGCAAGATATGGCGGAGATGAAGTTGCAATTATCCTTCCTGAAACAACCTCATCAGAAGCTAAATATTTGGCAGAATATCTAACATACTCACTTTCTTGCAGCCTTGTTGATGATGTAGGTCCTGTAAAAGTTTCTGTTGGTATTGCAACATATCCCAAATCGACTCAAGACCAAGAAAAATTATTAATCTTGGCAGAACAGGCTATGTTCATATCGAAAAGTAAAGGTTACAAAAACGGAATGTCGACAATAGTTTGCTCAGACGACTTTGATTTCTGGGATGATACGGCGTTGAGTTCCTTTGCATCAGTCATTGCGAAACGTCACGCTTCTATCGGTATAACATTCGATGAAGAATTGGTTGCAAAATTCCACTCAGAAGATATCATCAACCAAAATCACTTGATTGAAGTTGTTACATCTCTTGCTGGGGCTATCGACGCAAAAGACGAATATACCAAAGGCCACTCTTCTTCTGTATCAAGATACTCTGAGGCTCTTGCCAGAGCACTAAATTTACCAGAAAAAGATGTTGAACGAATTAAGCTTGGTGCGCTATTGCACGATATCGGTAAAATCGGTATCCCTGAAAATGTACTTAAAAAGCCCTCTCGCCTTACTGACGAAGAATGGGAAATAATGAAACAACACCCAACAATTGGTGCAGAAAAAGTCTTGTTACCAAACGAATCATTGCACGACTTAATCCCTATTGTAAAATATCACCACGAACACTGGGACGGCTCTGGATACCCTGAAAAACTCAAAGGTGAAGAAATTCCATTAGCAGCCAGAATTGTATCTGTTGCTGATGCTTATCACGCATTAATCTCTGATAGACCTTATAGAAAAGGAATGTCAAACGAAAAAGCTTGTGAAATTTTACGAGTTGGTGCTGGCATTCAATGGGATAAAAACCTTGTTAGAGAATTTATAAACATCTCTGAATCTTTATATACAATGATTTAAAATACTACATAAGCAATCAATTACAAATCTTTACTACAAGAATAAGTAAAGAAATGTTTTTGTTATAATTTTCACAGGTAAGTATCGTGAATAAAACATTAAAAACAATAGAATTTGATAAAGTTTTAGAAATTCTGAGCAACTTTGCAAAAAGTGATCTCGGCAAATTACGTTGCCTAGAAACTGAACTTTCAAATGACTTTGACACAATTAAGCTTAATCAAAAACTAACAACAGAAGCACAAAATGCATATCGCCAAAGCGACACAGACATCCCAATTGGAAACCTACCAGACATAACAAACTCTCTAAGTACACTAAAAAACAAAATAACATTATCAATTGAAGATGTACAAGACATAGCATCAATAATTGTTGATACAAGAAAATTTAATGCATTTCTGAATAGATATGCACAAACAGAAGAAAATTTAATAAAATACATTAATTACTTACACCCACAACCAGAAGCGGAAGCAAGAATTGAACAAATTTTTGATTCAAACTTCAATATCAAAGAAACAGCAACCCCCGACCTGAAAACGCTTTTTCAATCAAAACGTTCTTTTACTGAAAACCTAAAAAATACAGTAGCAGAAATGATGAAAAACACTACATTTACAAGCTACTTACAAGACTCAGTTTATACATTAAGAGATAATCGTATTGTTTTTCAAATCAAAGCAGAGGCAAAAAACAAAGTTCAAGGTATAGTTCATGACATATCTCAATCAGGTCAAACATACTTTATTGAGCCTCAAAATATTGTGGGCTTGAACAATAAAATTCGTGAGTTAGAAATTGAAATAGAAGCGGAAATAAAAAAAATAATAAGAGAACTATCACTTTACCTATCAGAACACTACGAGGAAATAAAAACATCATTTGAAACATTAATAGAACTTGATTTTATTTTTGCAAAAGCAAAATATTCCACAGCAATAGACGCTTGCGAACCAGAAATCACAGAAGAAAAAATCATAGAATTAAAATCTATGAGAAACCCTGTATTAATTTCAATCTTGGATAAAGTAATAGAAAATGATTTTTCAATAGGTAGCCCCTACAAATCAATAATAATTACAGGCTCAAATGCGGGCGGAAAAACTGTTGTATTAAAGACCGTGGCGTTATCCATTGCAATGACAAAAGCAGGCTTACACTTACCTTGTTTTAGTGCAAAGGTTTACCCATTTGAAAAACTTTATGCAGAAATAGGTGACGACCAAAACATAATCCAAAGCTTATCTACATTCTCATCACATGTAAAAAATATAAAAGAGATTTTAGACAATGCAAATGAAAAAACATTTATTCTTATAGACGAAATTGCAGCTGGTACAGATCCCAAAGAGGGTGCAAGCCTAGCAAAAGCTATTATGGAAACATTCGTTGAAAAAGGCTCTCTATCTATAATAACAACGCACTTTAACGAACTTAAATCACTACCTTTCAACAACAACTTATTCCAAAACGGCTCAGTGGACTTTGATGTGGAAAACCTAAAACCAACATATCGCCTAAGGCTAGGTGTTCCTGGGGCATCCAACGCATTTGCAATTGCAAAAAACTTTGGAATAGAAACAAGCATAATAGAAAAAGCAAAAATAGATTATGAAGCCGGTATTACTGATGAAGCTAAAATACTAGGCTCACTGCAAGAAAAATATTCTGAATTAAACAAACTTACGGAGGATGCACAAAAATTAAAAATAGCATCAGAAGAAAAGTACAACAAATACAATGAACTCTATGAAAATCTTAACGCCCAAAAACGGAAAGCGCTAAAAGATTACAAACGTAGATACGAAGACAACCTCCAAGATGCAAAACAACAAATTAAAAAAGTTATAGAAAATTTAAACCATAACAAAACAAAAGAAAACGCAATAAAATCATACAAAAAACTATCTCAAAAAGGTTCAAAAACTGCAGAAAATTTGGCTCAAGAATTTTCAAAAGTTGATATAAAATACACAGAACTAACAGATGAAGATATAAAAATAGGAGCAAAAGCTATAATAAAAGGTCTTGATCAAGATGTGACAATAGACTCATTACCAGACAAAAATGGTAATATGAAAATTCTAGTTGGAAACCTAAAATCAACAATAAACATTAAAAAACTTGCCAAAAGCCTAAAACGTCAAAAAGATATAATTAAAAAGAAAATTAACATCAGCGAATCAAAATTTGTAATAGAACGAATAAATATGTCACCCAAAATTGATTTACGCGGATTTAGAATTGATGAAGCAATCGCTGACCTAGAAGTTTTCTTAGACAAAGCATCAATGGTTGGACTCTCACCAATTGAAATCATACACGGGCATGGCACAGGCCAGCTACGTATTGCTATTAGAGATTACTTGTCAGATTCCCCATATGTTGCAAAATTCCGCCAAGGTGAAGACAACGAAGGCGGAAACGGTGTAACAATTGTCGATATAAACTAAAATTGCACATATGTTGTAATACCCACAACAGTAAGATTAAATCAAATCT
>JAZSES010000135.1:0-3495 GCA_045531805.1 Candidatus Limenecus sp.
TTTCGTGGAAGGTTATGACATAAATTTATTACGGATCTTTTATGACAAAATATTTCCAAATGATAAAATTCCATTAGATCATATACCATATACATCGACTGGTGGATGGGGAAGTTGGAGTATACAGAAAAATATTGCAGACCAAATGCTTTCTACAATGTCAGAATTGTAACTATATTACATTTATGATAGAGATTATCATTCTGATAGAGAAATTGAAGAACGGATGAAGGAGGCACATGACAGAAAAGTAGTAATGCATATCTGGGAGCGTAAAGAAATAGAGAACTATTTAATTAGTTCAAATGTTGTTGCGAAATTTGTATGTAAACAAAGGCAGGAATTGAATTTTTCAGATGTTGTTAAAGATATAGAGTTGACTTTGTGTGAAATCTTAAAGAACCTAAAAGAAAATGTTTTGGTTAGTATTATGGAAACTTTATCGCAGCAAAAAGAATACAAAGGGAAAACTGCAAAATGTTATAAAGTTGCTACTTCAATCATAAGTGAAGTATGGGAAAACGAAGAAAGAATACTTGGGATTGTTCCTGGAAAAGAAGTAACAAAAAGACTTAGTGATGAGTGCAAGAAAAACTTTAATGTGTCTTTTAATTCTGTTCAGCTAGCATCTGTTATGGACGCAAGTGATATTCATCCTGAAATTAAAAGATTGCTAAGTCTTATTCGCAAATAAGATTAACAATAATTAGAAATATAACGAACAAACTTTCTTTGGATGTTGCTCTTTTCTTGTAAAAATGCTATACTGGGAAAAAATAGGTATTAAAAAATTCCCAGAGGTGTTTTATGGCAAAGCAAATTCATTTGCGTGTTGATGATCATATATATGGAGTTTTATCTGACAATGCTTTGTTATCAGGTATGTCTATCCAAGAGTATGTTCTAAATGCTATTATGAAACATTCACGTTATTCACAAAAAAATCCAAAACATAGCAAGAAATTTAGTTTTATTGACCTGTTTGCTGGCATTGGCGGTATGCGACTTGCTTTTGAACATGCAGGTGGTAGGTGTGTCTATTCCAACGAATGGAACAAGTATTGTCAGCAAACTTATTTCGCTAATTTTGGAGAACAACCAGATGGTGATATCACTAAAGTAGATGCAGAAGAAATACCTAGCCATGACATTTTAGTCGCTGGATTTCCTTGCCAACCCTTTTCTATTGCAGGGGTATCCAAAAAGAAAAGTTTAGGCAGAGCTACAGGATTTGAAGATAAGACACAAGGTACTCTTTTCTTTGATGTCTGCAGAATACTGAAAGCAAAAAGACCTAAAGCATTTATGTTGGAAAACGTAAAAAATTTATGTAGTCATGACAAAGGCAATACTTTTAAAGTAATCTTGGAAGCTTTAGACGAATTAAATTACCAAGTTTTCTACAAAGTTTTAGATGGGCAAAATTTCGTTCCTCAACATCGTGAAAGAATAATCATAGTTGGTTTTGACAAAACTCGTTATGGTGACAATGTAGAGTTTGATTTCCGTTTGAAAGAAAAGTCTCCCAAACCCATTATTGCTGATATTTTGGAGCAGCATGTTGGTGAAAAGTACACTTTGTCTGACAAATTGTGGACGTATTTGCAAAACTATGCAGCAAAACACAAAGCTGCAGGTAATGGTTTCGGTTACGGGTTAGCACCATTAGATGGTATATCTAGAACCTTGAGTGCTAGATATTATAAAGACGGCTCAGAAGTCCTCATTCCACAAAACGGTAAAAACCCTAGAAAATTAACGCCTAGAGAGTGTGCGAGATTACAAGGCTTTCCTGATTCTTTCAAAATTCCAGTTTCCGACACTCAAGCCTATATGCAATTCGGAAATTCTGTAGTAGTTCCTTTGATTGCCAATATTGCAGAACTCATTGAAGGAACACTTTTTGAATTAGATAACAGATTGGGTAAAGCAAGTGCTTAGGAGAAGATATTATGCAAAGCATTGCAGAGCAAGCTATTTATTCAGCGATTACTGGTGAGAAAGTTTTTTGTAAGTTTTTATCTGCTAATGATACAGGTGAAACTGGCGGTCATCAATCTGGTATTTATATTTCCAAGCCAGCAATCCCTATTTTATTTAATGAAGCTGGACAAAAGGGTGAAAATAAAGATAAGTGGGTAAAGATAAAATGGCAAAATGATTTTATCACTGACACACGCTTCATCTATTATGGTAAAGGAACTAGAAACGAGTATCGCATTACTAATTTCGGCAAAGGATTTCCTCTTTTACGTTCCTGTTATACAGGAGCTTGAAAAATACAGACGAGGATTATCAAGCTTTTATATTAGAAACCGATGACGAAATAAATCAATTTCTGGATGCTTTCGGCATAAGCCCAACTGAAACTAACAAATTGATTGATAATAAATTTGCTGACCCTGTGTTAAAAGAAAAACAGGAAATGTATAATTTTATAGCTAATCTTAAAGAAGATTTTCCAAATTCTTTTGTAATGGCTGAAGCTGCTCGAGAAATTCAAAACAAAGTATACAATCATATTGAGTATGTGCGTACTGACCCTGACAAAAAACTTGTTGAGTGGACAGAAATGGAATATAAATTATTTAGAGCTATTGAACATGAGAGATATGGTTCTATGATTAGTAATGGTTTTGATAGTGTAGAGAAATTCATTGCTGTTGCCAATCAAGTTTTAAACAGACGAAAAAGCCGGGCAGGAAAAAGTTTAGAGCATCATTTATCTGCAATCTTTGATGGTAACGATATTGAATATGCTTCACAAGCAGTAACCGAAGGCAATAAAAAACCAGATTTTATTTTCCCTTCTCAAGAAGCTTATCATGATTTCAACTTTCCATTAAAAAAATTAGTTACTCTAGCAGCCAAAACAACTTGCAAAGACCGTTGGCGTCAAGTTTTGAATGAAGCTGACAGGTTAAAAGGAGAAACAAAATATCTATGTACATTACAGCAAGGAATTTCAACAGCACAAATGGATGAGATGCAAGCAGAAAAAGTTGTTTTAGTTGTTCCTAAAATTTTTATCCCTACCTATCCGAAAGACAGGCAGGATAATATTTGGACTCTTGGCAAATTTGTTGAATTTGTTAAAGAATTAGAAAAATAATAAAGTTCAACCCCAAACATTTTACTGGTTTGGGGTTCTTCTTTTCTGTAACATTCGTATCATACTTCCTTTAAAAATTAGAAGCGTTGTAGGCAAATTTGCCTAATGCAACTAACCTTTGATACAATATTCTAAATATGTTGTGTTTTAGGGGGCGTACTTATGAAAATTATAGATGTGTTAAATCAAGATAAAATAAATATTTCCTGCGAGCTTTTTCCACCCAAACAAGGTGCGGAGCTGCAAAATGCTTTGGACATTGTTGGCAAGATTGCGTTGGTGAAGCCTTCTTATATGAGCGTTACCTATGGCGCAGGGGGAACCTCCGTCGGACACACCGTTGCCATTGCCAAAGGTGTGCAGGATAATGGTATCCCTGCCTT
>JAZSES010000367.1:0-4864 GCA_045531805.1 Candidatus Limenecus sp.
GTAAAACAGGCATTTATTCAATTGCGCAATGCGCAACAGTCTATTCCTGTAGCTCGTTCTTCAATGCAAGTTGCTCAAGAAAGATATGACCTTGCTGCTGGTAGATACAAGGTTGGTTTGGGTGATGCAATTGAGTTGAAAGATGCTCAAAATGAACTGATGGGTGCTAGATTGCAGTATTACAATACATTGATGCAGTACCATATTTCTGCAGCAAATGTTGAGCGAGTTATAGGTGCACCGCTTGTTGCAACAGAAGAGAATTTGTAAAAAAAAAGAAAACCGACCTATTGAGTCGGTTTTTCTTTTTTATTTCTTCACAACATTTTGATAAAGTTGTTCGCGCCTTTTCTTCATCTCAGGGTTGAGCATATACTCTTCGTATCTGTAGTGAGATTCTATCCAGCCATTTGGTGAAATTTCGATAATTCTATCAGCTACCGTTTGTATGAACTCGTGGTCTTGAGATGTGAATAAAATTGTTCCATTAAAGTCTATCAATGAGTTGTTTAAAGCCGTGATAGATTCCAAATCTAGGTGGTTTGTTGGTTCATCAAAGATTAGTACATTAGACTCTGCTATCATCATTTTTGCTAGCATACATCTAACTTTTTCGCCACCAGATAGAACGTTTGCAGATTTTTCTGATTCTTCACCTGTAAACAACATTCTGCCTAGATAGCCTCTGATAAAGCTAATATGTTGTTCTTCAGAATATTGTCTTAGCCAGTCAATAAGGCTCAATTTTGTGTCAAAGTATTCGCTATTATCTTTTGGAAAATATGAACGAGTGGCTGTTACACCCCATTCGATTTTACCAGAGTCTGGTTCAACTTCTCCAGCCAACATTTGGAATAATGTTGTTACTATCATTGGGTCACGGCTGATGAATCCAATTTTTTCACCTTTGTATACATCCATTGAGAAGTTTTTGATTAGTAATTCACCTTCAACTGATTTGTTGAGTTTTTCAATGTGAAGAACATCTTTCCCTGGCATTTTTTGGTAGTTGAATCTAATGCGAGGAAACTTTCTTGATGATGGTTTTATGTCTTCAAGTGTAAGTTTATCAAGCATATTTTTTCTAGAAGTTGCTTGAGCTGCTTTTGACGCATTTGCACTAAATCTTGCAATAAATGCTTTTAGTTCTTCAATTTTTTCTTCAGTTTTTCTGTTTAATTCTTCTTTTTGTTTTTGTATCAATTGGCTAGCTTGTGCCCAGAATGAGTAGTTACCAGTGTAAAGCTGGATGTTTTGATAATCAATATCTGCGATATGAGTACAAACATTGTCCAAGAAGTTTCTATCGTGTGAAACTACAATAACTAGGTTTTGGAAGTTGATAAGGAATTCTTCTAACCATTTGATTGTTGTGATATCCAAGTGGTTTGTAGGCTCGTCAAGAAGTAGAATGTCTGGGTTTCCAAACAACGCTTGAGCCAAAAGTACACGAACTTTTTCGCTACCAGATAGCTCGCTCATTAGTTGATAATGTTTTTCATCTTCTATACCTAAATCGCTTAATAATGTAGCAGCTTGTGATTCAGCTTGCCAGCCATCAAGTTCTGCAAATTCTGTTTCCAGTTCAGATACTTTCATTCCGTCTTCATCATTGAAATCTGGTTTTGCGTAGAGAACTTCCTTTTCCTTCATTACATCGTATAGTCTTTTGTGTCCCATAATAACGGTTTCGATTACAGGAAATTCGTCGTATGCAAAGTGGTCTTGTTTTAGAACTGCAATACGTAGACCTTTTTGGATATGTACTTCACCAGAAGTTGGCTCAATGTCTCCAGCCATTACTTTTAGGAGTGTTGATTTTCCAGCGCCATTTGCACCGATTACACCGTAACAGTGTCCGGGTAAGAATTTTATATTTACGTTTTCAAAAAGTGTTTGGCTTCCGAAACGCACGGTTAATTTGCTTGTTGTTATCATGTTTTAGCTTCCTGTTCTTTATTAGACAATAACACTATTTTTACATAAATATGGCATAAAGTAAAAGTTGTCCGAGAAAAATTCGTGATAAGGAACGAAGTGACGTGAACGAATTTTTTGAGTGGCGTCTTGAAAAGGTGAGTAATTGCTGGCTACGTTCAGTCGGCAGCAATTATGACACTAGATTAGATTTGTACAGTTGGACTATTGCAACTGAAATATTTGTATATTTGTAGTAAAATTTTTGTATAAGATTTTGAGAAAAAGGAATGATACATATGTCAGAAACACAACATAAAATGCTTTCCGGTACGGAAATTAGAGAAGCTTTTTTGAAGTTTTTTGCTGAAAAACACCAATCAACTGTAGTACCAAGTTCATCTTTGGTGCCTGATAATCCGACAGTTTTATTGACTACTGCTGGTATGTTGCAGTTTACACCTTATTTTTTGGGTTATGAAGAATGTCCTTATGACCCTAAAAGGATTACTAGTTGTCAAAAATGTGCTCGTGCTGGTGGTAAAGATTCTGATATTGAAAATGTTGGTAGAACCCCTCGCCACCATACTTTCTTTGAAATGCTAGGTAATTTTTCTTTTGGTGATTACTATAAAGAAGAAGTTATACCTTGGGCGTGGGATTTTGTTACTAACTATTTGCATTTAGACCCAAATAGACTTTATATCACTATTTATACAGATGATGATGAAGCGTTTGAAATTTGGAACAAAAAAGTTGGTATTCCTGCTGAAAAAATATTTAGAAAAGGTAAAAAAGATAATTTTTGGGGCCCTGTTTCTGATGTGGGTTCTTGTGGTCCTTGCTCAGAAATTCATTATGACCTAGGTGAAGATTTGAAATGTTGCGATGACTGTTCTGTTGCAACTTGCGAATGTGACAGATGGGTTGAAATTTGGAACTTAGTGTTTACTGAGCTATTCAAAGACAAAGAAGGTAACTATTTGCCACTTGAAAAGAAAAATGTAGATACAGGAATGGGACTTGAGCGAATTACAATGGTTGTTCAAGGTAAAACTTCAACTTTTGAAACTGACCTTTTAACTCCAATCTTGAATAAAATTTGTGAAATGACTGGTAAAGAATACAAGAAAGACAATAAAACTGATATTTCTTTACGTATTATCACAGACCATGCTAGATGTGTTTCATTTATGATTTCTGATGGTATAGTTCCAGGAAATGAAGGAAGAAACTACGTATTGCGTATGATTATGCGTCGTGCGCTTAGACATGGTAAGATGCTTGGTTTGGAATTGCCTTTCCTTTACAACATTGTTGATACAGTTGTTGATAATTACAAATCAGCTTATCCTGAATTGGATGTAAATCGTCAAAAAATCAAAGATGTTATTAAAAAAGAGGAAGAAAAATTCAGACAAACTCTTGATAGAGGTCAAAAGCTTCTTGATGATTTGATTGCAGATGGTGTAAAAGAAATTAGTGGTGAAGATGCATTCAAATTGTATGATACGTATGGTTTCCCACTAGAACTTACTGTCGAAATGGCAGAAGAAAAAGGTATTTCTGTAGACCAAGATGGATTTAAGGATTGTATGAAAGAGCAAAAAGAACGCGCGAAAGCTGCTGCTCAAAAAATTATTCTTACTGATGATTTGGTTTATGTTGATATTGAAAAAGAAAAAGGTGAAACTGTTTTTGTAGGTTATGAAGAAACTTGTGCTGAAGCAAAAATTGTTGCACTTGTTAAAGATGCTCAAAAAATTGATACTGCTGATGAGGGTGAGATTGTTGATATCATTTTAGATACAACTCCGTTCTATGCTGAATGTGGTGGTCAAGTTGGTGATAGTGGTGTAATTGAAGGCAAAAACTTTAAAGCAAAAGTTTTAAATACTTTCAAGGTTAATAATTTGTACGGTCATCGAGCTGAAATTACAGAAGGTGCAGTTTCTGTTGATGAAGATGTTTGTGCTGCTATTGATGTCGAAAGAAGAAAACAAGTTACCGCACATCACACAAGTACTCACTTGTTGCAAGCTGCATTGATTAAGGTGCTTGGCAATGGTGTAAAACAAGCTGGTTCTCAAGTTGAACAAGATAAGGCTCGTTTTGACTTTTCTTTTGACAGAGCAATGACTGCTTCAGAAATTGAACAAGTAGAAGAAATTTTGAATACTTGGATTTCGCAAGGTTTGGTTCAACACACAGATGTTATGGATGCAGAAGAAGCAAAAAAATGTGGCGCTATGGCATTGTTTGGTGAAAAATATGGCGATACAGTTCGTGTTGTTGGTGTAAAAAACGCCAAAGGCGAATTTGTATCTCGAGAACTTTGTGGTGGTACTCATGTTAGCAACACATCTGAAATTAGACTTGCAAAAGTTGTTCAAGAATCTGCTATTTCCGCTGGTTCAAGACGTATAGAAATTGTTGTTGCGGATGCTGCTTATAATTTCTTAAATGAAAGAGCAAAAGAAGCTGAGAAGTTGGCTAAGCTCTTTAAGGCACAAGTTTGTGAAATTGGTGAGCGTGTTGATAAGCTTATTGAATCCAACAGAGCTCTTACAAAACAAACTGAAGAATTGCAAAAAGAAATTGCAAATGCAAAATTTTCTACATTCTTGAGCAAAACTCAAGATGTTGCAGATGGTAAATTATTTATCTCTAAAATTGAAGATTTTGAGCCTGCAATGGTGAAAACTATTGTGGAAAAATTATCTGACAAGTTGGGTAACTGCGTTGTTGTAATTGGCTCACTCAAAAAAGACGGTGGCGTATTTATAATGGTTAAAGCTTCAGACAACTTTGTTGCCAAGGGTGTTAATGCAGGCAAAATTGTTGGCGAAATAGCTGCTGCAACTGGTGGTAAAGGCGGTGGAAGACCTAACTTTGCACAAGGTGCAGGTACTAACGCTCAGGCTCTTGATGAAATACTTGCAAAAGT
>JAZSES010000144.1:0-4067 GCA_045531805.1 Candidatus Limenecus sp.
TGTTTGGGTACATTTTCTATTCAAAATACATAGAGAATTTGTTTGACCCAAATAATGAACAAACACCTGCGCATACGATGTCTGATGGTGTTGATTTTGTCCCTATTTCGAGAAATAGAAATTTGCTCATACATCTTTTGAATATTGCAGGTATGGGGCCAATTATTGGCGCAATACAGGGAATTTTGTTTGGACCTATTGCATTCCTTCTTATCCCAATAGGTTGTATTTTGGCTGGTGGTGTACATGATTATTTTGCAGGAATGTTGTCTGTAAAAAATCAAGGTATGCAAATTACAGGGCTGATAGACAAATATTTGGGCAAAAATGCTTACAGAGCATTTATGCTGATTGTATCTATAATGCTTTTATTATTGGCAACAGTATTTGTGTATACATCTGGTGATTTGTTTGCTGAACGATTTTTAGGGGTAGAAAGTTTTGCGATAACAAATCCTCTTGTTTTGTGTTCGTATTTGGTAATACTTGCCTATTTTATAGTAGCTTCGTTATTTTCTATTGATAAAATAATTGGACGTTTTTATCCCATACTAGGTGCTATGTTGATATTGGGTACAGGTTGTATTTTGGTTGGTTTCTTTATAAAGGGTGTAAATTTGGACAATTTTAGCTTTGCAAATTATAATTTGCATCCTAAGCACTTGCCATTAATTCCAATGTTTTTTATGACAGTTAGTTGTGGATTGTTGTCAGGTTTTCATTCTACTCAGGCGACTATAATAGCGAGAACTGTTAATAGCCAAAAAGATGGAAAATCTATTTTTTATGGAATGATGTGTTTAGAATCACTGATAGCATTAATTTGGGCTGCCGCAGCGATGGATGCTTATTCTTTGAATTTGGTTCCCCAAAACTTAGTTGGAACTGTTAATGTTGTAAATATTATTGCAAATAAGTATGTTCCACTGAATTTTGCGTTTTTAGTTACATTGGCGGTTATAATTTTGCCTATAACTTCAGGCGATACAGCGCTTAGAGGATTGAGAATTACAATAGCGGATAGCTTAAGGTTAGAACAAAAAAGTTTTAGAAATCGTTTGTTAATCATTGTACCTATTGTAATGTTGGTTTTTGCTATTTTATATTGGGCAAAAACTAGTGCTGATAGCTTTTCTATGGTTTGGCGATATTTTACTTTCTTTAACCAATTAATTGCTATTCCTATGTTGCTATGCGCAGTTGTTTATTTGGCACAAAAAAAGAAAAATTACCAGCCAGTGTTGTTGCCAGCATTGTTTTATGTGTTTATAACAATGTCATTTATTTTTAGTGAAAAAATAGGTTTCAACTTGCCTTTAAAATATGCTTTTGTAGTTGGTGGTGTTCTAGTATTTTTTGTTTATCTTTTGATGAAAAAGAAGATTAAGACAATTGAATAAACTAGCAACTATTTTTATTCAGATGTGTTATCAAGACTATGATAACGTTATTTTCTACATTCAATACAAATAACATCGGGAATACTTTAAATAACTCCAAGTATAATAATGGAGTTGTGTTTCTAAAAAATAATCTTGTGAATGCTCATACAACACAAGGTGCAAAAATAACTCCCAGCTTTGGTGCAAGTTGTGATAATTTTTCTGTGTTAGACAAGTATGAAGAAAATTATAAACATAGTTTTTTGAAAAATATTTTTTCTGACTTAAAAGTGTATCTTTCAAAATCTAAAAACTTGTCTGAATTCGATATAAAAGGTATTTTAGACCAAGGCGGCTTGTCTATTGTATTTGACTTGGGTGGGAAAGGTTGTTTGAAATGCTCCTTGGAAAATCCGTTGGAGTTTCGAGAGCATAATGGAAATTTCGATATTCCATTTCTTTCTTCAGTTGAGAAAATTAATGATACATACATAGTTCAAGAAGTAAAAGCAGACACTTCAAATGTTACGCAAGATGATTGTATCAGAGTAATAAATGAAATCAGAAAAGCAGGTTATGAAATTTCTCAGGATTTTGATGAATATAAAACAAGACAAGTTGGTAAATATGATGGTAAACCTTATTTGTTAGATACCCGTTGTGCTGTACCAAAACCAAATAAGTGGTCAGAATTTATATATAAATTTTATAGAGATTATAATCGGATTCACAAACTAAAAAGAATGAGTCCAGAAGCCATTGCGGAAGAAGAAAGAAAAATGTCTGAATTGGCTAAAAAATATGGCCCTAAAGTCTATCATATCGTTGAATTACCTCGTCGCAATATTTCTTTTCAAGAAGGTTTGAATGTGATAGTTAAAGTTCTAAAAGGCGAGTATGTTGAGCTTAAACCTTGGAATATAGAGTATTCAAAATAGCAATAATTTATTTTTAAGTTTATATTCTGTGTATAACATTCTATGCTTGATGTTTGTTATATCATTTAAGAATGAATATTGAACAAATAAATAAATTATCAGTGGTACAATCAAAATTCCGTTCTACTAAAGAATTATATCGTTATGCAAAAAACAAAATAATAAATTGTGCAACAAAGCAGAAAAAAGAATATTTGATAATAGCTGATACAAAAAACAACAAAATATTGTATGAAAAATTGGGTGATAGGAATTTTGTAGATATTTCGAACTTTGTTTTTCCAGAGAAAGAAAAGCAAAATATAACGCTCATACATGGTCACGTAACGAGAAAAGCCTCTCCATTATCAGTTGCTGATTGTCTTCATCTTTGTCATCATAAATATGAAAAAATTATTGCTTTTAATAAAAAAGGCCGATTTGCATTGTTTCAAATAAAACAGAATTCAAATATTGACGAAGCTACACGTTTTTTTAGATATGGGATTTTGTTTCGTGAATGTCCTTTTTTGCCAAAGTCATTTGTTAAAAAATGGTTTGTTCTGCATTTTGGTAATGTTGAAAAACGCTATGAAAATTGGGTTAAGCAGTTTTTAGAAAAACCTAATATGAACTTTAGATATTCTTCTACGATGTTTAAATAATTGTATTTTGACACTCGGTTTAAGAAGAAAGAACAGTGAGTTTGATAATTTTTGTTGAGTTTCAATCAACATACAAACTTAATATTGTAAATATTTAGGCAAAATTTAAAATTTATGAGTTTTAGGTTTAGTATGATAAAAACTATCCCCAATAAACCTCAAATTGTTCGTAATATAGTAGGTCCTAAAGGCCCTGTTACATCTGGACTTGTAAAAGCCCAAGAACTTAATGCTGAATTTTATCAATTAGCAAATGAAAAAATGAAAAAAGGGTTTATGACAATAGAGGAAATGAAATACGTTCTTTCAAAAAACTTTATACAAAAAAATTTTAAATTAGATGTTCGTCCTGTTAATATGTGGACTTCACAAACACTTGGTTATTTTCATAGATTTAAAAATAATTTATATCTTGGTGTAAAAGCTAGCAAAGACGGTGCAACAAGTCATCATAAATACAAAATTAAGAAATACGATAGTGAATTCCTTATGCATGAAACTTTTCATTTATTTGTAAGTCTTTTAAATCCAAAAATAAATGCAAGAGTAAATTCTATTAATAAGCCTATTGCGAACTTTTTTGAAAAAAATATTTATAGTAGCATTTCAATATTAGATAAACTTTTTAATTGGCCAAAAAGGTTTGAAAATCGTTTGAATAAGTTTTTAGCAACAATGCCGGAAGAAAAACAAGTAAATGCCTTGCAGTTTTTTAGATATGCCATTATTAACGAAGCATTAGCGTTCAATGAATCTATGAAATATGGTTCTAAAGTGAATATTAATAAAAAATGTGCTTTTGAAGAAAAGTATGAAATTATTGAAAGAACCTTGATTGAAAAAATGGAAAAAATAAGAAAAGGTTAAACCCGACTTTATTTACTCCTTCAAAATTCTCAAATAGGACTTTTTGTGAGCTTGGGGATAAATGTAGAAATAGCCTAACTTTTCTCTCTGATTATGGTGGATTAAGGTGTGATGATATGGAATTTTGAGTCCATCAAAAGTCCGTTTTCGTCCGTTTTGAAATAACAAACTTCCGACCTAATTGTCACCCTGAATTTATTTGACTACTTTTCTTAGTGAGTTAGAACGAGCTAAAG
>JAZSES010000029.1:0-3144 GCA_045531805.1 Candidatus Limenecus sp.
TATTGAGCTCATCTAATCTAACTTTTACATTAGATGCATGATTGCTACCATCTTTACATGCTTCATTGTAAGCCTCACTTGAAGATGGAGTACCTTCTTCAAAGAACTGTCTCAAGAAACCTGCAACAGATTCAGCCTTTTCACCTAAGGCAATAGCTCTGTCAACAATATAAGTGATAGAAATCAAATGTGTCTTAGTTACAACCTTACGAGCTGTTTTCTTATCATTCTGTACCAAAATACCATGTACATCAAGAATCATATCATAAATGGCTGTCAAACGCTCACGAACCTCATCGGTAACCTCAAACGATTCATATACGGAACGAATATCCTTATTATCAAGGCTTGGATTATCATTGGTAAGCTGAACCCAGGTCTTAATGATAATATCTTCCTGATTACGAGCCTGTAATGCCTTTTCAGTCAAACAAGTCTGGAACAAAGGATGACGACCAAGTTCAGCAATACCAGCAAGGTCTTTAGCCTTAATACGAGTCAAATCAATAGCAGAAAGAGGTTTTCCGTTATTAAGACGACGCATTACTTCAGTAATTTCTTCATCTGTGATATCAGACAAGCCATAAACAGTGAGAGAGTAACTATCAAATGCATCTTTTAACTCATCAGGAAGCTGTTCATATGTTTTACCATTAAGGTCAAACTCTGTACCATCATCCAAAACAATAAGGTCTAAGCCTGCAAGCTCAAATTCATTGTTTTTGAACTTATAAGCTGTAGAACAACGCTGCTTACCGTCCAAACAATCAAAAATCTTAACATCACCTTTTGGTGTATTTACAGTACGGTCCGTCTTAATAGCATAAAACGGAGGAATTGGATAACCACGTAACATAGAATCAATCAAAAGGGACATACGATATTTATCCCAAACAAAGTTACGCTGGATTGCATTATCAAATGTCAGAGAACCGTTCTCATACATTTTAGCAATCTGTTTCGTGGTCCATGGAATGCTGCTTCGATTCATAGTAATTTCTCCTTTACATTATGATTTTGTTAATGTGTATCTAAAACCTATACAAACAGGTTTGAATCAGAAAAATTATCAATTCATCTGATTTATGAGTCTATTATATCATGAATATTGATACAAGTCAATATCTTTTCGCAAAATCGAAAAGATGCGAATACTTATATATTTTAAATCAAGACGGGAAAACACTCTCTCCCGCCTTGACTTATTTATCATATTAAGGTGTGTATCAATACCATTAACCTTGTTCAAACGTTTCCGTAGGCTGTACTGATTGACTTGCCAATCTCTCATTTTTAGCTTCAACAGCAGCTATATTTCTACTATTACGTTCTAAAGCTTCTGAATTCCAAGACTTTAACTGCTCAGCTGTAACATCCATTTGCTCACGTTTACCGTCCTGATATATCCAAGCTTTCTTAGTGGCATCATTTCTAATATGCACATCATATGAACCATTTTCTTGCTCTGACACAAGATGCTTAGATACAACAATATTAACATACCGATTCTCAGCTACATCTTGTGGTACATAAATACCTACAGTAGCATAATCCTTACCTTCAGGAAACTTAACACAATTATGTGGTACATTAAATTGTGTATGAGGATTTTCCTCTAAACTCTTACGTAAAGCATATGACTTACGTTCTTCATCTGTAAATTCTCGTTTACCATCAGCTTTAACTTCAGATTTATCTTCAGGTTCAGGTAAATCTTCAGCAAGAATCTCCGCACTTCTACGCATAGCTTCAGCTCTTATTTCCTCATATGGACGAGTCTTTACATTTTCAGCGCCTGCTTGTTCCCTTTGTCTATAAGACTCTTCTCGCTGGAATGTATTATATTCACCAATAATAGCCGTTTTATACATTTGAACAATATCATCAAAAGGCTCATCAGCAAAAGTGTCATAAGACTTAATATCATCCAAATTAGGAAAAACTTCAGATTCACCCATTGTTGTTGATGACTCATGAAATTTTGCGCCCACAAGCTCATTAGGATGATTATCAGCAAGCCACTTTTTAGCCTCAAGAATTGAATCAAATGTTTCATCATGATGAACTTCCACTGATGGATATGTATACTTTCCTTCCTTAAAATCAAAAGTAGGTTCACCATAAACTCTACCTACAGCACTATAAGTTTTAGGTGCAGATTGATACTCTTCTAACAACTTCTTAGCACTTTGTAACTCATCCTGACTTACATCACTAACAGTAACATTAGCAGGAAGCATTTTAGTCACAGCATTAAACTCTGCTTGTGACATATGACCATCAGCACGAGAATACTCACTATCTGATGCTACAACAGATGCCATAGCAACAGTTGTTGCTATGTTCATCTGACTATTGATAGTATCTAATTGGTCCTGTAAATCTACTAAACTACTCTCAGTATGTCCTGTTTTATCAGCAATATATGCTTGATGTACAGTTTGAACCAATTCTCCAGGCTTCACAATATCTTCTACAGGTACTAAACCATGTAAATGGCTATTTTCATCATTAACTTCATCAACAGACAAAATCAAGTAACGCTGTGCTTCAACCTTTACACCTAAATCTGACAAATTAGACATATTACTACTAAGATTTGAGTTCATTGGCAATCCATTGACATCTGTAGGACCAGCAACTGCTACAATACATGTAGCATAAGGCTCATCGTTTAGACCATTAAACGTAACACGCTTAATGTCCATTTGTTCTGGAACATCAGTTTTCATAGACATAGCATATAACTCAGTTCTTTTAGCATCAAAGATAGCGCCCTCTTCCATCTCAGCATCAAGTAACTCTTGTCTAACCCTCTCTTTATCTAAGAGACCCATATTTGCTAATCTAGCTCTATCATCATATGCTTCTTTAGCTGAATTATAAATGAGTTCAGGTAAAACATGTGAACAACCATACGCTACATCTCTATCTGTACCATCACGGTTTACATGATAACGGTTATTTATGCCTATTTTACCCCGATTATTACTATTGATAATAAAAACATCGCCTTCGGAAACTTCTGTGAAGGCAGAATTGCAGATCACATATCCGGAACCTTTCGTGACATAGATGATCTCCAGATTTTCGTGCCAGTTAGCCGACATTTGATTCTGAGAGATGATATTATAATGAAAGATA
>JAZSES010000165.1:0-4042 GCA_045531805.1 Candidatus Limenecus sp.
AGCTTAAAACTGTTTTGAATTCAAAAAATGTAAAAGATTTTGAAAATCCATATAGTCCTACTTCAGGCTCATTAAATATGAAGATAGATAGTTTAGCTTTGGACAGAAATATTACTTATTATTCACATGCTCCTATTCCAAACATTTTTACGAATAGCACGACTATGGGTGTTACAAATCTTGTTACTTATAATGATAGAGCCGAAAATGTTAGATATTCACAACCTGTCTTTAAATTAATTAAGGAAGATAAGGAATACTATATTCCGTCTATTGCTTTGGCGACTATGATTAAGAATGAGAATTTGGAACAATTCTCTGAGCTTATTCCTATAGAAAATAATGTGTTGAAATTTAGTAAGCACAATATTCAATTGAACGAAAAAGGACAAGCACTTATAAATTGGCATTCAAATGGTGATACTTATATTGATATTCCGGTTACATCAATTTTATTGAGCATGGTGCGTGGTTCAAGCAAATTTGAGGCTGATGGTGTTGTATATCCAATGGACTTTTTTAAGGACAAAATTATATTGATTTCTCAAACACAACTTGGGCTAGAAACGCATAATACTCCAGTCGCAAAGGATATGCCTGATGCTCAAATTAAAGCAACTATAATTGATAATTACTTGAATGATTCCGATGTTACAAATCTTGCAAGGAAGAAATTTGTAAAAAAGATATCGTTTTATAAAGGTTGTATTATTACAGTATCCTTTTGTTTAGCGGTGTTGTTCGCAATGTTGATTGCTACAAATGTTACTTTGGCTTTTATTAATGGGCTTTTCATTACATCTAGTTATTTCTTATTTGCAATATTTCTATTTTGTCATCCAAAGTTTAGAATTCTTATAGATGTTGCGATGCCATTGTATTTTATTATTTCGGTATTTGTAATTTCTTTTGTTTTAAAAGCGCATCATGAATTTAAGAAAAAAAGAAAAATTGAAAAAACTTTTGGAAATTTGGTTTCAGAAAAAGTTTTGAAACAGTTAGTTGATAAGCCGCATAGATTGAGTTTTAAATCTTCTGTTCAGGATATTACTGTTATGTCTTGTAGCATAACAAACAACTTACAGATTTCAGATGATATGTCACCAGAGAAGTATGTTGAGCTAATTAATAACGTGTTTAATTCGATAGAAAAGATTATTTTTAAGCATAATGGAACTATTAATAGATTTGTCGGTAATACTGTGTATGCATATTGGGGCTACCCAATTCAATCCAGAAAAGATGCTCAAAATGCTGTAAATGCAGCTATGGAGATAACAAAAATTATTGATGAGTACAACTCTAGTGTTCAGAAACTTAAATTCGTTAAAGGTAGAAAGAAAACAGTTGTCCCTGAAAATACACCTGAAATTTCTTTTAAAGTTCAAATTGCAATGAATACCGGTGATGCTCTCGTTGGTCAAATTGGTCCGTCTAGACTTACTGATTTTACTGTTATGGGTGAACATGTCGATATTATTGAACGTATGGGTGATGTCTGTACTGAGTTTGGTAAGACTGTTGTGTTAACCCAAAATACATTAAATCGATTAACCTCATATACTTCTGTTAATTTTATTGGGCAATTGAAAATGAAGTCTAATAACTCGAAAATAAAAATATATGAGTTATTATTGCCAATTGATAATACTCTAGCGGAGCATATTGATAATGCTTAGTTTTGACTTTTTGTTGTTGAAATCTTTTTTTGATGAAAATAAAAGTTTTTTCGAAAATGCTAGAGTTCAGAAAATTCAGCAACCCACTAGACGAGAAGTTATTTTACATTTAAGAAATAATGGTGAATCTAGAAAATTTTATATAAACATCAATCCGTCTTATTATCATGTATGCTTTATGAGCAAAGAAAATGAAGAACGACGCAATCTTCAAATTCCAAAACAACCACCAATGTTTTGTATGTTGCTTAGAAAACATATGGAGGGCGCTAGGATTGTCAAGGTAGGTATTCCTGAATATGAAAGAATTTTGGAATTGTACTTTGAAAATTACAATGAGCTAGGTGACCGAGTTGAAGAATGCTTGAGCATTGAGCTGATGGGGAAGCATAGTAATGTTGTTTTGTATAACACTGATAATAATATTATCCTTGGTTGTGCGCATAATATTGGTGAAGAGAAGAGCAAGGAAAGAGAACTTGCTGGTGGCTTGCCATATATATATCCACCTAAGCAAAATAAGAAAAACTTTTTAAATACCAGATATGATTGGTTTGTAAGTGCTTTACGAAAATCAGATACAATATTGAAAAAGGCTATTGCTGGACATTACTTTGGATTGTCACAAGCTTTTGTTGAAGAAGTGTGTTTGAAAAATAGTGTTGATTCTCAATGTTTGGCTAATTCAATAGATGATATTAGTTTGCAAAAACTTTTTGTATACTTGCATGATGTTTTGGCACAGAATAGATATAAGTATTCAGTTTCTTTTGATTATGACAGGTATTCTTGTTTATCTGAGCTACAAAGAACTTATGCATCTGTTAATGATTTGATCGATGATTATTTTTCGTATCACATAGAAAAAAATCTTGTTTCTAGCTTAAAGACAACACTTTTGATGAAAATTAATAGGGAGCTTAAAAGACTAAATAATACGCTTTGCGGACAAAAGAAACAACTTGATAAGAAAGATAAGTTGGAATTGTACAAAATTAAGGGAAATTTGCTTATAGCTAATTCGTATTTAATTACTAATTGTCAAAAATCTGTAACATTGTTTGATTATGAAATTGGTAAAAATATAGATATAGAATTAGATGATACAAAAACTGTAATTGAAAATGCGCAGAGATATTTTGCTCTATATAACAAAGGTAAAAAAGCTTTTCAAATCGCATTGGAAATGTCTGTAAAAACACAGGAAGAGGTAAATTGGTATAAACAACTTTTGTATAGCGTTGATGTTTGTAATTCTTTTTCAGAATTAACAGAAATTATTGATGATTTTGAGCCAAATAAAAAACAAGATGCAAAAAGTAAAAAAAATAATACTCTTTTAATTGAAAAAAGAAATATTGGAGATTTTGTGGTTTTTATTGGTAAAAATAATAAGCAAAATGATTATTTGTACTCAAAAATATCTTCACCAGATGACTATTGGTTCCACGTTGTTAACACACCTGGTTCTCATATTATTGCAAGGCCCCAAAATTCTTCTGTAAAAATGACTGATGAGATTCTGCTTTCTGTTGCTAAACTGGCAAAAGAATTTTCTACAGCAAAAAATTCAATAAAGGCTCCTGTTGCTTACACATTGAGAAAATATGTTAAACGTCCTCAAAATACACCTAGTGGGTTTGTTGTATATAGAAATGAAGAAGAAATTGTCGTTGATTAAACTTTTTTGTTGACGAGCATACTGGGTAGGCAATGTATTTGTTCTACAACACCTTGAGCATTTTCTGGTGAAATTGTTTTCAATAGTTTGTTTGTTTCAACTTCCCATATTTCTATCATGCCATTCTCGTTGTATATAAAATGATATTTTTCTTCATAATAGTCTTCATCGTCATCATATAATGGATTTTCATGTGAAGAAATATTTTCTTCTTCGTTGGGCTGTTCTTCTGCGTTTTCTTCCTGGTTTTCTGGTTTTACAAATGCCATCATTCCGTTAAAAGCGGCATCTTCATCTTTTTTGCCTGCTTTTTCTCTTTTACCAATTCCGTCCATATCTGAAATTTGATTTTCTAGGTTTTGGCGTGCTAAAAAATCTGCCTCATGTGCATTTTGTGCAGATGTCATATTTCTGTTTAGTCCTAGGTTTGACATTGAAAAGCCGTCTATACCCATACGTACCTCTGATAAGTTTATTTTAATCTTTTACTATGATATTATATAGTTGTTTTTACTAAAGTACAATCTTTTTACTTTGTAGACGAAAGTTTGTGGTATCTAACGAGATTATGCTAACAAGTTTTGACAAAGTGAGACATTGAAACGAGTAAGAATGGATTAAATTCTCTTACAAACAGAGTATTTCATTAAGTATATGATTTTATGATTTATTCGCTTTAATT
>JAZSES010000382.1:0-4978 GCA_045531805.1 Candidatus Limenecus sp.
CGGTGTATTGGTCATATAAAATTGTAAATTTTCTGTCATTCTTTAAAAATTCACGAATGTAGTCTTTTACTTGCCTTTGATTATGCTTGTTTTGAATACAATTCGTTCCTGCAATATTAATAGATTTTGCAGTTATATTGTATTTGTTTTTGCTTTCTTTTGTTGCTGTGTTTTTTAATTTTGTAACGATATTTTCTGGGCATATCGCTTCAAAAGACGGTTGAGTTATTCCTTTATTTTTGTCGTAAAATGGTTTAATTCGTTTGTAACCTTCCAAATTACTATAACTAAACTTTGAAAAATCAACTTTCATTTGTAAACCTCCACTTTCTATCTTGTAAAAGAATATGAATTTCTTAAATTGCCTATTTGTTAAGATAAATTTACAAAATTTATTAATTAATTAAAGATTAGAGCTAAAATGTCGATATACTTCATGTAAACGAACAAAAAAGGTTAAGTATGGCGTAGTATAAAATTATGGGTATATGTGATACAGAACAAGAAGATAAAGCTTTAAAGGATGTGGGTTTGGAACTTATGTTCCTTACTCCTGAAAAATGCTCTCATGATGATGGCATTACAGCTGTTGAGTTGAGCAAGCTTCTTGGTTTACCATTAGATACCGTTAAAAAGAAATTAAAAATACTGTTTACAAAAGGCATTGCGCAAGTAAAAGGCATAAATCCCAAAGTTTGGAAATTCAATGAATATAATTTCCAAAGAATGGATGAAGATGATGAGGTTTACACATTGCTTTGCAGTTTTGAAGATGTTGACTTTGACAAGTACTTTTCATACTAATTTATTAGCTCATCAATGATTTTTTTAGCATCAGCAAACACTTCTTCAATCGAATTGTTTGCATTGATAACTTTTACACGATTTGGGTCTTTTTTTGCAATTTCAAGATAACCATTTCTTACTTTTTTGTGGAATTCAATGCCAGCTGATTCCATTCTATCTTTTTCATCACCAACTCGTAATTGGGCAATTTCTGTCGAAACATCGAACACAAGTGTCAAGTCAGGTGTCATACCATTTGTCGCCAAGTTATTTAGGTATGTAAGTTGTTCTATGTTTTCGCCTCTTCCATAGCCTTGGTAAGCAATAGTTGAGTCTGTATGTCTATCACAAATTACTATTTTCCCTGAGCAAACTGCTGGCTTAATCAAATGTTCGATATGTTGTGCCCTATCAGCCAAGAACAAAAAAGCTTCACATCTTGGTGCAACCTCACCATCATAATGAAGTAAAAGTTCTCTAATGTTTTGCCCCAAACCTTTTGAACCAGGTTCTCTTGTCCAAACTACATTATAACCTTTTGACTCCAAGTACTCTTGAATAAGCTTTGTTTGTGTAGTTTTTCCACAACCATCAGCCCCCTCAAATGTAATAAAAAAACCTTTTTTGTTCATATTTACTCCAAAAAGGGCATAGAAATGCCCTTGAAAAATTTTATTATATTCTATCAAAACCTGTATATTTTTGTAGAACTTCTGGAATCAAGATGGTTCCATCTTCTTGCTGGAAGTTTTCAACTATAGCAGCAAATGTTCTACCAACGGCAAGACCTGAGCCATTCATTGTGTAACAGTAATTAACTTTTCCAGTTTCTTTATTTCTGTATTTTAGGCCAGCTCTTCTTGATTGGAAATCACCAAATACAGAACAACTTGAAATTTCTTTATACGCATTATATGAAGGCATCCATACTTCTAAGTCATAACATTTTCTAGCAGAGAAACCAATGTCACCAGAACACAATTCAACGCGTCTATATGGCAAACCTAATAGTTCTAACATTTCTTCTGCATCACGAGTAAGTTTTTCGTGTTCTTCAGGTGCTTGTTCAGGTGTTGTCAGTTTCACTAGTTCAACTTTATTAAACTGGTGAACTCGAATAAGACCTCTTGTATCCTTTCCTGCTGAGCCTGCTTCTCTTCTAAAACAAGGTGTATATGCAGTCATGCATTTTGGCAAATCGTCTTCTGAGAGAATTTCATTACAGTAGATATTAGTTACTGGCACTTCTGCAGTAGGAATTAAATATAAATCTTCATCAACACATTTGTACATGTCTTGTTCGAATTTTGGTAATTGACCTGTACCAGTCATTGCTGCACCATTAACTAATACTGGTGGCAATATTTCTTCGTAACCGTGTTTTGAAGTATGTACATCTAGGAAAAAGTTTATAATTGCTCTTTCTAAAGCAGCACCTTTTCCTTTGTAGATATAAAATCTTGATTGTGAAATTTTTACACCACGCTCAAAATCTACCAAATCTTTTTCGACAGTTAAGTCCCAATGTGGTTTTTGTTCAAATGCTGGTTTTACTACTTCTCCAACGACTTTTTTCACGATATTAGCTGTATCATCAGCACCGACAGGTGTGTCTTCTGCTGGCATGTTTGGTATGCTTAGTAAAAGATTTTTTTGTTTGTCATTTAGTTCTAATTCTTTTTCTTCAAGAGTTTTTATTTCATCACCAAGTTTACGTACTTCCTCTTGGACGGCATCTGTGTTTTCTCCATTTTTTTTCATCATGCCAATTTTTTGAGATTCCGATTTACGTTTTGCTCTCAACTCGTCTGCTTGAGTTTGAACTTTTCTTCTTTCAACATCAATTTCCAAAACTGCATCAATGCTTAATTCAGGATTACGTCTTTTAAGTAATTCATTAACTTGTTCTGGATTTTCTCTAATAATTTTAATGTCTAGCATAAATTTACTCTCTCATTTCCTCGTACATGTGCTTTAATTCTATTAAAAACACTTTGAAAAATCTACAAAATTAATTAAAATAATCATATGAGAAAGATATTATTATACACAGTATTACTTTTTATATTTTTTACTTTGTCTCTTAGCCTTTCTAATAGAGCTAATAGTGAGACCTCTTTGCGCAATTATAAGCCTATACGTTTGGCAAAAGGTTCATTTTTAAAAGCAATAAGTCAGCATGATATCTCTACTGCAACTGCAAAGGTTGGTGATATTGAATACTTTCTTAACCCTGCAGATGTCTTTGTAGGTGAGTCAATTGTTATTCCTCAACATTCATTGTATTTGGGTGAGGTGGAAGAAATAATTGAAGCCGTTGAAGGTATAAATGCTTCTATGAAGATAAAAATATACAAGGTAATTACACCAGATAGGACAGAGTATTCCTTGGATGCAAATTTAGTTAGAAATGGCTCTACTAGAATTGGTGGTGATTTAACACAAGTTGCTTATTATACTCGTATACCCCATTATTCTGGAAATTGGAAACACGGTGTTTTACAGTATGTTCCAACAAGTATTCATGAAATGGGACGCCCTACTTTTATAAGAGCTGGTGATGAAGTTACCATAATTATTAATACTGATCAAAGTTTGTATAAACCAATCGAATAAATACTTATTCCAACTTTGTTTGTTGTATCATCTTTATTAATTACTAAATTGGGGAAGATATGATAACAAAAGATGAATGGATTAACAAAGATTTAAGCTACGTTTGGCATCCTGACACACAACACAAGCAATTTGAGGGTGATTTTAAACCTATTCTCATTGAGAGAGGCGAAGGTATATACGTTTATGATGCCGATGGAAACAAATATATAGATGCTATTTCATCTTGGTGGGTTAATACATTGGGTCACTCAAATTATAGACTAAATAACGCACTTATCGAACAAGCTAACAAAATAGAACATGTATTACTTGCAAACTTTACTCACAAACCAGCTATAGAATTGGCAGAAAGACTTGTGAAATTAGCGGGTGAACCGTTTTCTAAAGTTTTTTATTCTGATGATGGCTCTACTGCAGTTGAAGTTGCTATAAAAATGGCATATCAATACTGGTATCAAAAAGGGCAAGCTCAAAAGAAGCATTTTGTATCTATGACTGATTCTTATCACGGAGATACGTTAGGCTCAGTTTCTGTAGGTGGTATTGATATTTACAAGGAAATATTTAAACCACTTGTCTTTGAAACTATGAAAGTTTGTGCACCTAATTGTTATAGATGTCCCAAAGGCAATACTATGGAAAATTGTTCTTATCAGTGCCTAAAAGACGTTGAAATGTTATTTAAACGTAGGGGATTTGATATCGCAGCAATTATAGTTGAACCACTCGTCCAAGGTGCTGCGGGGATGCGAATGTATCCAGCCGAATATCTTAGACGATTGAGAAAACTTTGTGATGAATACAACATCTTACTTATTGATGATGAAGTTGCAATGGGTTTTGGCAGAACAGGCAAATATTTTGCTTTTGAACATGCCGGTATAAAGCCTGATATTTTTTGTGTTGCGAAAGGCATTACAGGAGGTTATATACCACTAGCAGCAACGATTACTACTGATAAAATCTTCAAAGAGTTTTATGATGACTTTTCTAAGTTAAAAACTTTTTATCACGGTCATAGTTTTACAGGTAATCCCTTAGCCTGTGCCGTAGCCATTGAAAACCTAAAAATAATGGAAGAAGAAAACATTATTGAAAACCTCGTTCCTAAAATTAATAAATTTAAACACTGCTTAGAAAAATTTAAATCATTAAAACAAGTAGGAGATGTTAGACAAACAGGCATGGTGGCAGCAGTTGAGCTTGTTAAAAACAAAGCTACAAAAGAACCATATCATTTTTCTGAAAGAATTGGACATAAAGTATTTTTAGAAGGACTAAAACTTGGTGCTATTTTGAGACCAATTGGAAACGTTATTTATTTCATTCCTCCATTGATAATAACAGAAGAACAAATTGAAGAACTCACAAATATAGCATTTGAAGCAATAAAAAGAGTTACAGAATAAATTGTCCGAGAAAAATTCGTGAAAAGAAGAACTCTGTTCAAAAGTTGCCTGTGGCAAGTTTTGAATAGAGGTAGACAAAGCAAAAACGAAGTTTTTGTGTGTCGTATAAAATATATGTGAACGAATTTTTGACAAAGTGAACCATTGAGTCGCAGACGAAATGA
>JAZSES010000236.1:0-5733 GCA_045531805.1 Candidatus Limenecus sp.
AACAACTAAAAGAGAACGAGCAATATGATTCAGCCATACTAATGAAAAAAGACAAATTTTATTTTTGGAAAGATGGTAAACCACAGTACGACATAAACCACATACCAAATAGTAAGGATTTGCCAGAAACTATAATTGAATCTATGGGGCTATATATAGTAAAAAAAGAAGCTGCTCTTAAATACAACAGAAGATACGGAAATTCACCACTCTTGATATTTGGTTCGTCAGAAGAATTAATCGATGTAAATACGCCTGAGGATTTAGCATTTGCAGAAATATATGCAAAGGGCAAGCGTAATACACAAAATCAAAAGCTAAATCTGATTAAGCACTTCGTTTCGTCTCCAGCTCTATCAGATTTACTTGATGATATGAAATTGGAAAAAGGTGAAACTTGCGGTGCTGTAATAAACAAATACACTTGCAATATTAAAGGTTGTAAATTACTAGGACGTGCAAACACTCTAAGACTACGAAACTTAAAAGAGGGAGAAAATTTTAGAGGAATTTATGATGCACTGGAATCATATGATGGAATTGCTGATAACGACATTATAGTTGTTGAAAATGAAGCAAAAGATTACGCATACTTTGGAGACTTAAATGCAAGATTAGCAATCCGAAGTGGTGCATCTGGAGCAATTATTGACGGTGCTACTCGTGACAATAATGCAACCACTCAATTAGGCTTCCCTGTTTTTGCGGTAAATTACAACGCAACAGATGTAAGACGAAGAGCGACATTAGATTATATTAACAAACCTATAAATATTCAAAATGTAGTTATAAATCCTGGAGATTTGATATTTGCTGATGAATGTGCAGTTGTTGTTATCTATCAAAAACACGAAAAAGAAGTTATTGAAAGAGTTATTGGCACATTTAGAAATGAAAAAGACATAGTAAACGATATATTGGACAAAAAAGAAGTTGCCCAAATTGTTATAGACAGAGGAGCTTTTTGATACAAACAAAATGCAATAAAATTTAATAATAACCATTAATTTAGCAACAAAACCTTTTCACTTGTTTTGTATCATTTATAAAACAACAGAAAAGGTTTTTACATGTATATAAACGACAAAATAAAATTCTCTACAAATATACACAATGCGAAAATTACTGACAATGACAAAATTAACAAAAACAGAGAATTACAGATGATTCCAACTTATCTCGAATTGGCAGAGATTAATGGTAAGGATAGGTTTTCAAAAAATGAAATCAAAACCATTACAGAATCATTTAAATACTTCAACACAAATCTCTCAATTACTGATACATTGAAAGAATTGTTATCAATAGGCACAACCAATGACAAATACCTAACAACAAATGAGATAAAAGATTTTTTGGAAGCAGCATCAGGACTAAAACAAATAGAACAAAAAAATATTCTAGCATTTTTAAAGTTCGCAAAAGAAAATGAACAAGACAAAATAACAATTGAAACAATAAAAACATCTCTTCCATATGAAAAATTCAGAGATCACATGCTTCACAACAAATTCGATAAAGAAGTTGCAAAAACAGAAACAGATTGGTTCTCTGAAGAAAACATAAAAAAAAGATATGAGATTAGAATTGAAAATGAGTATCGCATTTTATCAAACCCCAATTTCAAAAACTTAATTTTTTCAGACAAAGCTAATCCTCTCAAATTTATAAATAAAGAAAATCGAATATTTGTTGAATCATTATCAAAATGTGACGACCCGGAATCTGCATATAATGTAATAAAAACTCTAGGTGTAACACCATCTATAATATCATCATTGCGTGCATTATCTTATGCTTGGAAAATTTCTAATGGAAACAAAAGTTTATTAATAGCACTTAACGAATGTTTTTACCCACACGAAACAAAACAAATATGCAACTATATTAAAGAAAACAAACAAAATAAAACTCTAACAAACAATCTAAAATATTACATATACAACACTAAAATTGACTACAGAGACGGCTCAATATTACACACAAACTTACAAAAAGAGAGAACAAAATTTTTGAAAGAATTTGACTTGGAAGGAAAAATTATACTAAAACCGCTAGTAAAAGCCTATAAAGAAGATGTATACCCAACAAGCCCAATAGGTCGAGGAAATAAAATAACACAAGGCAGTTTTGAAGCTGGTAAAAAAAGGTAATAACTATTGCTTAACACCATATCGAGCAAAGATTTTGGTATCGATTAGTTTTTTTACATCATTTAAACAATATTTATGACTAAAACGACAAGGGCTAATATCAATCCCACCACGTCTTGTATACAAAGCACAAACTACCAGACTAGAACTTGCACCAAGCAAATCATATAAACGTTTATAAATCATCTCACAACATTCTTCATGAAAATGATATTCTGTACGAAATGATGTTAAATATTTCACCAAAGAATCTTCCTTGATATGTTTCGAAGATTTATAATAAATAAAAACATCACCAAAATCAGGTTGATGTGTGACTCTACAATTGGATCTTAAAGAATCAAAACAATAAAAATATTCTCGTTCACCATCGTTTGAAAACTCACATTCTAGCAAACTAGGTGTTTCTTTGAAATGTTCTACTTTGACGTTTTCATCTTGAATATAATCTAAAATATTAACAGCATTATTGAAAATAGCAGACTGAGGAGTATTTAAATCAACAAAATCAACAACAACTGTAGTTGATAATTTTAGACTCAAATCCTTCTGAATAATTTGCTTACAAAGCTCAAGACATTCAGAAATATTATTACCATAATTCATCATATTAAAAGAATTTAGATACAGCTTTAAAGATTTAGATTCAACAATATATTCACTATCGCATGGATAGACTAATTTCAAAACTCTGGTAACAGGTATAGAATTCTTTGTCAAAGTTGAAAACTCATAAGAATGCCAAACATCATAACCACAAAATGGTAAATCATCATCTTTGATTTGATATTGCAACCTGTTTTCAGAACGAGGAATTGCGACCAAAAAATCTGGATTGTAAAAATCAGACCCATCAATTCTTTTCCCTAATAAAGTTCCAGCAATAGTATCGGTTATATTGTTTGACATATATTATCCCCTTTGTATATTTAAATATTAGCATACACATCTTCAATACCAAACATCACATAAAACAAGTCGCATCTTTAATTTAACTAGATTAGAAAATATGTTTATAATAAGATACTAATTATGACAAAAGATTTAAAAAGAACAATTTCACTTCCTGACGCAGTGTCAATTGTAGCTGGTTCAATGATAGGCTGTGGAATATTTATAGTCTCAGCAGATATTTCAAGACAAGTAAACTCAGGATTTTTACTAATTTTAATATGGCTTCTTGCAGGCTTTATTACATTATGTGGCGGCCTTTCACTTTGTGAACTGGCTGGGAACATAAGCGAAGAAGGCGGACAATACGTATACCTAAAAAAAATATTTGGAGAAAAAATAGCATTTTTGTACGGCTGGACATTATTCCTCGTTATTCAAACAGGTACAATTGCCGCAGTTTGCGTTGCTTTTGCTAAATTTTTTGGAATCCTAGTACCTGCTATAAGTGCAAGCAATATAGTATTTTCAATCGGAGACTGGCATTTCACTACGCAAAAATTATTTGCAATATTCACAGTGATTTTCCTCAGCTTCATAAATTCTCGGGGGATAAAGTATGGAGTTCTGACACAAAATATATTTACAGTAACAAAAGTCTTATCACTAGCAGGAATTGTTATTATCGGACTGTTATTTGGCTTTAAATTTGAAATAATAAAAGCAAATATGCTTATGCCAATAGACTTATCATTCCAAACAATAAATACAATTTCTGTCGCAATAGTTGGCGCTTTGTTTGGTTCAATAACATGGAACAATATAACATTCGTTGCTGGTGAAGTAAAAAATCCAAAACAGAATATCCCCAAAGCTCTTGTTTATGGAGTCACATTGGTCGTATCACTCTATCTACTGATGAACCTAATATATATAGGTGTTTTACCTTTAGACGCAATTAAAACTTCACCAGAAGACATAGTTGCGGCTAGAACAATAAGTGAAATTTTTGGCGCACTAGGCAAATTTATTACAGCAGTTATAATAATGATTTCTGCGTTTGGCTGTGCAAATGGAATGATATTAACAGGTTCTAGAGTTTACTACAAAATGGCAAAAGACAAAGCATTTTTTAGACCACTTGCACTAATAAACAGGAAAACAAAAGTGCCAGTAAACTCGCTTTGGGCACAGTGCATTTGGATTTGCGCACTAATTTTCTGGGGAAACTACACGCAATTACTTGATTTTGTAATTTACGCATCATTAATTTTTTACATACTTGTAACTGCCGGGGTTTTTGTATATAGAAAAAAATGTCCAGAAAAAAAATACAGAATACACACATTTTTCCCTGTAACATTCCTAATACTAGCAACTTACATAGTCATATGCCTTTCAATCTACAAACCAATGTATACAATACCAGGATTACTAATCACAATCGCAGGTATACCTGTTTTTTATATTTGGAAAAAAAATAATAAATAAAAACAAAAGCTACAGTTTAAACTGTAGCTTTTATATATAGAGTTCCGATTAATTTCAACTAGGGAATATATGCATCTGTCAAATCCCAGTGACCAGTATTATCACGGTAAAATTCAGCATCTTTTCCGTATTCGCCTTGATAAGTAAAAGATTCTTTAATACCATCAATAGCTTTTTTACAGCCATCAACCATTAACTTAGACATATCATCTGAAGTATCGCCTCTTCTTAAAGACTCAGTTAATTTAACGTCCTCAGGAATAACATCACCAGAGCGATTAATAGCAAAAACTTCTAGATACAAAGACTCTTCATCAGGTTTCATAGCACTTCGCATATTTTGCCAAAAAGTTCTAATCTCTTTTGGCCTATAACGAAGAACTATATCACCATCCATTGCCTCAAGCTTATCTTTAGCTTTTTCAAATGCAGTCAAAACAATTTCTTTCTCTGAATTTTTCAATTGAGAAGACTCAAATTTATCATAATCATCTTGTGTCATCATAATCCTTTGAAATGATGGTTTAGAATGATTATTTTGTACTGCACTGGTGCATCTATTCAAATTACATGTATTAAATAACGGTGATAATTTCACATCAAACCTCATTATATTATTATTTATTCATAAATTGTTCAAAGCCTTTAAAAGCCTCATGTGTTGTTGCAAACGGAATCATAGAAACATTATTCGTAGGAACATGTTGTACTCCACTATCATTTGGATTAACAGCGTTTGAGTTTCCAGCTTTTGAATTCTGACGTTTATCCATAATATCCTTGAAAATACCCGCCATTGGAGTAGCCAAGAATGGAACAATTACACGTTTAGCCAAAATCTGTGTAACAACAAGTACCAAGATTACACCAAAACCGCTTTTAGCAAGTTTGTTAAATGTCTTGATTGCCTTCTCAATATTTCCATTGGTACATTTAATATTAAACTTAGAAAGTATTGTATCAGCATCTTTTCTATATTTGTTGATTGCATTCTCTGTAGGAATAACACCACCAGACATCAGTTTATCAAACCATTTATCTGATTTTTTATTAACATACATACCCAAAGTAAACTGAGTAATAACATTCAAAATACCATTTGAAAGGTCTATACCTGCAACGAATTTTCTATTCTCTTCAGGTATTCTTTTGTTATTGTAACTTTGAGTAGTGTAGTAATAACAGTTAACACCATCCT
>JAZSES010000254.1:0-4281 GCA_045531805.1 Candidatus Limenecus sp.
CATGAAGATTTCAAGAACAATTACAACAAAAACAGGTGAAAGTATTGACGTTGAAATCGAACTCACACCTGAAGAAATTTCAGAAGCTAATACCATTTTTGTGAAAAATTTCATGAAAACTACTCTTGAAAATGATTTTGATTTTGACAAAACAACAGCTGAAGAACTTGCAGACATCGCATACGATAAATATTGTGAAGGTGATGGTAAAACTGAATACGAATGCATTGAAGAAGCTGTTGACAAATATAACGAAGGTGATTAACATGGAATATAACGTAAGTATAGCTATTGATGGCAGAATCAATATCAAAGTCAACGCTGATAATCCAAATGAAGCAAAAGAAAATGCATTACAAGCATTTGGTTCAGCTAATATCGGCGATGTTGAATGTATTGGTTTTCATGCAGTAAACGCAGAAGATTCCAACGGAAATCTTACCGATTATTAAAACAAAGACGGGGACCACCTCGGTTCCCGTCTGTTTTATAATTTTACAAAATCGAAAAGACTTAAAATATTAACAATTATAGTTTCAATTGTGGTATCTATTTTGTCAATACATGTAGCCAATGGAGTAAACCCTAAAGCACCAATAATATACATAATTGTAATTGCAACAAAAACACCACATAACATCCAAGCCGTTGATTCAGAACTATACAAATATATATAATGACCTTTCTTAATTTTAGCATGATTATATCGTTTATAACCATAAGGATTTAACCAGCATACTCCACATCTTGAAGGTGAATCACAAACCAAATGCTGAAAATAGCCAAAAGCTAACCATATAAAAGGATGGAAAAACAATCCTATAACCAAAAATGCTAAAATAATATATAATGTATGCATCCACGTTCGATGTTCAACGGGCACATGGAAATAACGACCTATAAAAGATTTCCGATTGTCGCAATCAGGTAATAAAAAACCTAAAAACAAAAATGCAAAACATAAGGGATAGAAGAGAATGTGATTAGGTAAAACAAAATCACCAACTGTTTTAACACAATTTATAATCCTTTCATCTGTCCAATTATGTATTATGTTTTCATATATTGCGACATCTAACACAGTTAAAGTTACACCTGCTGTTAAATGTTGTTTGCCATTCATATTAACAAAACCTTTCTCATTTACTAAAGATATTATAGAACATTTATGTTCAAAAATCAATAGTGATGAAATCTTAAATATGTTGCTAAAGCAACGGTTCTTAACATGATACAAATTACGATTTCACAACGGAGGTATAACTATGACTACCATTACAAACATTGAAAATGAAAACAATTTTGATGCAGAATATGAAGCAGCATTAGAAGCTCAGGCTGAAGCCTATGAGAACGAAAAATATGCTATGGAAGTCCTTATTGAGGACACTATGCATCATTATATGTAACAAAAACACTTACACGTTTTTATGCAGATTCAAATTATACGGGTTGCATGAGCATTATACATTGCTCACGCAATTCGGTGCATCTGTTGCACCAATTTCCGTTAGACAATTTGAATACAGGAGAGGAGGCTATTTATGCCAAGAAAAACCAAAAGGGGTTATACATAACACCCAATAACATTAAAATACCATAAAAATTAAACAATCGAAAGGAAACGTAAAAATGAAATTCGAACATTTAAACCTGCTTGTAAAGAATGATATTAAGCATAATAATGTACCAATGCTCGTAGGAGAGCCTGGTATTGGTAAATCTTCATGGGTAGAAGATTTTGCAGCAAGAGTATTAGGAACACGTTGTTTCTGCCTTGCTTGTAATCAGTTAGCAGATAAGGCTGATATGACAGGTTGTCGTCTTGTTCCCGTAGGAAAGAACGCAAAGGGTGAAGATGAATATGCTCAGGTATTCTATCCTCATACTATCATCCGTCAGGCAATCGACTATGCTCTTGCACATCCTGATGAAACACCGATTCTTTTCCTTGATGAGATTAACCGTTCTACACCTGATGTTACATCTGAAGCATTGTCCATTCCGACTATGAGAAGCATCGGTGACCATCGTATTCCTGACAACTTAAAGGTTATCATCGCTGGTAACGATAAGGGTAATGTGTGTGCTCTTGATAAGGCTTCTATTACTCGATTTGTAATGTATCATATCGAGCCTGATACAACCACATTCCTCAATGTAAACCAGAACCTTAATCCTTATGTGGCAGCTGTTCTTCGCAAGAATCCATCTTACATCTACATGGATGCTATCACAGTTGGTGTAACAGCATCTGGTGCTGATGACGATGACGATGATGAAAACGCATTTGAAGTAGAGTTTGATGACCAGCTGGTTCAGATGACCACTCCAAGAACAATCACAGCTACTTCTCGTTGGCTCAATGAGTACACATATGATGAATTGATGCAGATGATGAACACTCAGGTTGACGCTGAGACAAACCTTTTACAGGAAGCACTGATTGCTCACTGTGGTAACACTCCATTCACAATGGCAGTTATGGAAGAAATCATCAATGCGTCTGGTATCAATACAGCAACAGCAACGGTTGCGCCTGCTGAGCCTGCTAAGTACAGAGTATGTCACAATGCAAAGACTCGTGATGAGTTGACTGATATCATCAGTAAGCTTTCTGACGATGAAAAATCTGCAATCTTTGTATACTCTTTGTATGACAAGAATGACAATGCAAATGTTCTCAGCATTCTGGCACCATCTATGACTGGAGGTATCAAGCCAGCTGATAGTCAGATGTTAATGACACTCAATGCTAACCATCAGCTTGATAAGAGCAATCTCGATGCGTTAATGCAGCTCAAGTGTCCAATTGTAAACGTAATGCAGATGATTGGTCTGTAATCACATAAGGTGGGGTGGTTAAAACGCCACTCCACCTTAAAATTTATAGAAAGGATAAGACGAACATGGCTTATACAGTAATCAACCAGCAACTTTGTGCTATCAAACCATATTACACTGACAACATCACTGTACCATATGATGCTACTGTAATGCGCGGTTGTTTAAAAGAAATTATTGCTCCTATTTGGACTCCACTGCAGCCACAGCATCCTGTAGAAGTAAATGATGATAAAAATAACGTAGTATCAGAAGATGAAGTCATGGACCGTATTTTCGATTGTCTTAGAGACCAGAGAAATCAGGATGCAGAAGATGATGTAAACTCACTTTGGAAAAATACACTTGCTTTTTATAAAGGCGGTCTTTCTGCAAGTGAAGTATTCGTTGCTCAGGCTAACGGTCATGTAAAAACAAATCTTCTCCCTGGTCCAAATGTAATTTATGTACCACAGGACCTCAAAGATGCCTGCAAGAAATACATTGCAAATCCTAACAGAGATGATAATGAACTTATCGTAAACGCTGCATTCTACATGAATGAACCATGCGTTATGTTCCATTTCCTCAGTAAATTCACATTCAATGATTTCAAGGCGTATGTCAAACAGGTTGTACTTACACTTGGAACAAATCTTGCGCCCGATGTCGTAGCAAAGTTCCAGGATTTTGACAAACTGACCATCAATCTTGTAGAAGGTTTAATCATGAGAAAAACAGACTCAGATGACCTTGATGCATACTCATTTTCTCGTGTGTTAATGAAATGTGCGTTGGATTTTGCTCAGCAGACACCTGATTGTGGTGTAATCGCTCCATATATTGATGAGCTTATGGTCCCTCGTAACATCGTATTCCTTGATGTTGACCAGATTGCAAAAGCTCCAAATCAGAAGCTGACTAGAGCATTAACTGATGTAAAAGATGGTATCAAAACCGTATACAAGCCTATCAGCTTAAACAAAATCAGTAAACTGTCTACAGCGGCTACAAGCAAACGTAGACTTGCTCAGGCAATGCAAAATCATCAGCAGATGATGCACAACGCAGCAGATGCACAGAAGAGAGGTATCTTTAAATTCCGTCAGATTGGTATGACCAAAACTGACCTCTCAAAATACATTGTATCAATCGTAAAGAAAGAAACAAATGTATCAGCTTCTGAAAATTACTCCAAAACAATTAAAGCTTCTTTCTTGAGACCTAATCGTAGAAAGCCTGATGACTACAACTTGGCAGGTAAGAGTATCAGTATGCAGTATAAACCTGACATTCATATTTACCTTGATACTTCTGGTTCCATCTCAGAAGATAACTACAAAGAAGCTATCATGACTCTTATTACCATGGCTAAGAAAATGAACGTAAACCTTTACTTCAATTCATTCAGCCATTGTATTTCAAAGCAGACAAAGCTTGAAGTTAAAGGTAAAGCTA
>JAZSES010000392.1:0-2617 GCA_045531805.1 Candidatus Limenecus sp.
TTTTCATAACTATTATTTTCGTATCTATTACCGTAACGATTATCTTCATAACGAGAATCATAACGATTTTCATATCTATTTTCATAACGATTTTCATAATTATTATCTTCGTTATAATTTCTATGTCTACGATATTCACCACGATTATCAGAGTTATAAGCTAAATATAGATTTTTATTTTTCGGTCTTTTTTCTTGCCTGAAAAAACTTCCTTGAAAAATTTCTTCATCTTCATCATCATCTTCAAGGTAACTTTTAGCCATTTTAAGATAATAACTAGGCTCTGCAATTTCTTTACAGAATTTAGAATATAATTTATTAACCATATATGCATAAGCAAACTCGGTAAAATCCATATTTTTAAAATCCATTTTTGCAAGTCTAATTATATGTTCAAGTTTCCATTTAGCACCTGTCCCATGTTTATTAGCCCGTTTCAATTTATTTACTTTATCCTCATATTGTTGACGATTAGTAATATGGTGTTTACCTTCTGCCACGTGTTCAAGCATTATTTCTACTTCTTCAGGGCAAATATGGTACATATGTTTAATAAATTCTACAATTTTATCAGAATTTTTTTCTACCATATATTCAATTTTTGTTGTTAGTTCATCCATAATAGCCTCCTATGCATTTACCTTGTTACAAGGTGTAGTGTGTAGGATTACATAAGGGTCGCCAGTATCAGGCACTACATAAGTGCCTAAAGCTCGTCTTGGAACTCTATTACTTAAAATAGGTAGTGCATACCTATTAACTAAATCAACTGCGACACCGTTTATAGTAATTTGTACAGGTAAAGGCGCACCTGTTACAACATCACTAACATTTCTACATCTGCTAATTATTAGATTAAAATTTTCTAAAGAACTAATATTAGTATCATCAGAAACAGTTAAAATAACATTTGTAGCTGTTGCAGTAACAGCAGTAACATAATGATTACAATTATGCATTTTATCACCTCAAATTTACGTGTTAACAAAGAGATGAGGGGTTTCCCCCTCACCATAGGGATTAAGCAAAGGCTGCACAGTCGCAACCACAAGAATTTATTGCCTTGTTTGGGTTGCAAGCAGGATATGCAGGAATTGGAGTAGGTTGGAGTTTGTTTACTAGATAAGTATTTTGAGCCAGTTGTGATAATTGGAAATCACGAGCAACAATATCTCTATCTTTATCTGCTAATTTATCTCTTAAATCTTGTATTTGGTTTTGAGTAATTAACTTGCGTGTTGCATCTCCTTCTGCGTGAATTGCATTTACAATTTCACAAGTATTTTTTGCATTATTATAATTTATACCGTCGATAGCTCTTTGTGTTTCACAGCAACATTTTTCAGCTGCAAATCTACTATCATTAATCGCTGCGTTCACAGCTGCGAATCCTTGACACAAATCACGCTGTAATTGGTTTTGTGCTTGTAAGCTATTAGTAGCTACTGAATAGAACCCATCACATAAACCATTAGTAATACCGTCTAATTTAGACAATATATTTTGTGTATTGAACCCTTGTTGATAGCCACCGCCACCACCACCGAATCCATTACCACCAAAACCGCCCAAAACGGCTAATAAAACAATAATAGCAAGCCAGTCGCCACCAAAACCGCCCATTCCATAGCCCATCATCCCATAAGCCATATTAGGTTGTGTTACTGCTGCTACATCTGCTGCTGATAAGCTTTCCATCATTTTTACCTCTTTCTTTTTGTGTAATATTCCTTAATCACACTCACGCACGAGGCTAAGTGGGGTTCACGCATAGAGCGGTTTATAAATAAACTCCGAAGTTTTGAGCTGTATTTCTAATTTGGTTAAAATCTATGCCTTTTGTTTTGCATACATTTTGAATAGTTTGTGATATTTCTTGAGGGTTTTTCCCTTGTACCATTGAAATAGCTTGCTTATACATAGGATTGTTAGCAAACATACTATCTAAGGCAACTCTTGGGTTAGGATTATTTTTTAGTTGGTTTATCATCTGGAACATCTGAATCATCGGATTGTTTAACATCTTTTAACTCCTTAATCTCTTGCTTTAACTTTGTTATTTCTTCTTTTAATTCTGTATAAGAATCTTTTTGTACAGGAGTTTCAACAAGAATATAGGTCTTAAATTCAGGCAACCCATTATTACCTAATTTTTTTGTGTAAATCTCATTAGCTGTATTATTCAAGAACATACTAATTGAACCATCCATAGCAACTTGTTGGGCGTTTGCTTCCTCTTTATTCATTACTAAAGAAGCCCTTATTGTTTGAGGCATCGCAAATTGTGGGTATTGTGCCTCCATTTGTGCTAATCTTTGTTGGTAATATCCGTACATAAAAACCTCCATACTGCACAGTATAGAAGCAACCGTATATAGAAAAAGTTCAACTATTATTCAAAAAGTTTAATCTTTATATATGACTCAATTTTGGATATTACTCGATTGAGTAATATATTATATTTGCTTAGTGATATAAAGCATTCTTCACAAGTTTTTATTCTGTAATTCTTCTCTATAAATGCTCCTTCTGCTATTGAATATTCTTCAACCGTTAACCCTGATTTATTCAAAATCTTTCTTACTTCTGACGTTTTTAATAGTTTTAAAAATTTTTT
>JAZSES010000320.1:0-7993 GCA_045531805.1 Candidatus Limenecus sp.
TAACATAAGTTTACAAAAAACCTCAAAAAGCCTATTTTGAAAGAACAAGCAACATAGGCGGTTTTGGTGTATATGTTTATATGTTAAATAAACAAACATAAAGAAATTTTAAGAAAACTGGCTCAAAATTAATAAAATCAGGTATAAGGGGTTGCTTATCATTTTTCAGCATGTAAGATTAGTAAGGTGGGGCATATTATTGCCTAAAATGCTATATATGACCAAACCCCGCCGAAACGTTACAACAAGTCAGAAGAAGGTACAATGGCAAAAGACGTAATAGAATTTGAAGGTAAAATTTTAGAATCTCTACCAAATGCAATGTTTAGAGTTGAACTTGAAAATGGACATGAAATTCTTGCCCATATTTCAGGAAAAATCAGAAAGAATTTCATTAAAATTCTTCCAGGTGACAAAGTTAAGGTTGAAATGACGCCTTACGATTTAACCAGAGGACGAATTACATACAGATTAAAATAGCTTTGGCTTTTTATATAGTCCCGCCTCTCGGGACAAACGCGGCAAAAAATAATAAAAACTAGATAAGGACAAAAAAATGAAAGTAAGAGCATCAGTTAAAAAAATGTGCAAAGACTGCAAATTCATCAGAAGAAGAGGCAGAATCACAGTTATTTGTAAAAACCCTAAACACAAACAAAGACAAGGGTAGATGCAACGCCCAATCTTGATTGAGGCAATGTAAGAGCTTTATGCTCAGCAGGAAAGAACAATCCTGTCGTTTAAAGAAAAACAATCACTTAGAAAATACAAGGAGAAACAATGGCAAGATTAGCTGGGGTAGATTTACCTCGTAACAAAAGAATGGTTATAGCTTTGACCTACATATATGGCATTGGTCCTACTCGTTCTGTAAAAATCTTGGACGCTTGTGGTATTTCACACGACTTGAGAACAGATGATTTGACAGATGACGATATTAAAAAGCTAAGAAATGAACTTACAAATTACAATATTGAAGGTGATTTGAGAAGAGAAGAGTCTCTTAATATTAAAAGACTTTCAGAAATCAACTCTTTCAGAGGTATGAGACACAGAAGAAAACTTCCTGTTAGAGGTCAAAGAACAAAAACTAATGCTAGAACAAGACGCGGTAAAAAAACTGGTCCAGTTTCTAAGAAAAAATAGTGGATTTCTTAATTAATCCAAGACCGAATAATTAAAAAATAGTAATTAAAAATTAAAGGAAATAAAAATGGCAAGACCAATAAAAACTAAAAAGAAAGAAAAAAAGAATGTATTGCAAGGTGTTGTTCACATTCAATCAACATTTAACAATACAATCGTTACTTCTTGCGATACACAGGGTAATGCTATAGCTTGGGCTTCTGCAGGTGGTTGCGGTTTTAAAGGTGCTAGAAAAGGTACTCCGTTCGCAGCTCAATCAGCAGCTTCACAAGTAGCAAAAAAATCTGTTGACCAAGGTATGAAAAAAGTTGAAGTGTACATCAAAGGACCAGGTTCTGGTCGTGAAACAGCTATCAGAGCTATTCAAGCTGCTGGTTTGGAAATCACTTTGATTAAGGACGTTACTCCAATTCCTCACAACGGTTGTCGTCCTCCTAAAAAGAGAAGAGTGTAATCTCTATCTTTTCGTCATTCTGGACTGGTTCCGGAATCTCCTGCCAAGCGCAGGTCGTTAGTAAAGACCCTGACACAATCGGGGTGGCGTTAAAGTAAAAATAAAGAAAGACAAAGGAGTCAAAATTGGCTAAATATACAGGACCTTCAAATAAATTATTCCGTAACTACGGTGTTACGGATTTATCAAACAGAAAGTTGGTTTCTTCATTGAGACAGACTGCTTCAGGTCAGCATGGTGCTGCTAGAAAAAAACTTTCTGACTATGCTATTCACTTGAATGAAAAGCAAAAAATTAGACTTACTTACTTGGTAAGTGAAAAACAATTCGCAAAATATTACAACAAAGCAGCTAGAACAAAAGGCGTTACAGGTACAGTTCTTTTGCAATTGCTAGAATCTAGACTAGACAACGTTCTTTTCAGAGCTGGTTTTGCTACAACTAGAAAACAATCTAGACAAATCGTTAACCATGGTCATGTACTTGTTAACGGTAAAAAAGTTGACATTCCATCATACCTAGTAAAAGCTGGTGACGTAGTTACAGTTAGAGCAAAAAGCTCAGATTTCGTAAAAACTGTAATGGAACCGCTTGATGTTGCAGCTCCTGCATGGATGACAGTGGACGCTGGCGAACAAAAAATCACTTTTGATAGAATTCCTGAAAGAGAAGAACTCGATCCAGAATTCAAAGAGCAACTAGTTATTGAGTACTACTCAAAATAATCCACATAAAGTCCAATTAACTACAAATTAGGAGAAAAACAGATGGAATTAAAAATTAAATGCAATAATACGGCGACAAATTCAGACGGTTCACAATACGGTAAATTTGTAATTGAACCGCTTGAAAGAGGTTTTGGTAACACTATCGGTAACGCTTTAAGACGTGTATTGTTATCTTCTTTGGAAGGTGCAGCAGTTACTGCAGTTAGAATCGAAGGTATCACTCACGAATATACAGCAGTTCCTGGTATTGTTGAAGATGTAATTGATATTATGTTGAATCTTAAAGGAATGGTTGTTAAAACTGATTCAAAAGAACCTCAACAATTGAGATTAGACATCGATAAACCTGGTCCAGTTCTTGCATCTGATATTGAACTTCCTGCAGGTGTTAAAATTGTTAACCCTGACTGGTTGATTTGTACAGTTGCAGAAGGTGGTTCTATCCACGCTGATATTATCGTAGAAACTGGCAAAGGATACATTGCTCACGATGTATTGAAAGAGAACAAAGGTGGTATGCCAATTGACATGCTTCCTATTGATGCTACTTTCATGCCTATTAAACGTGTTAGCTACAACGTAGAAAATACACGTGTTGGTGACATTACAGATTATGACAAATTGATTCTTGAAATTTGGTCAAATGGTTCAGTAGATGTAAATGTTGCTTTGGCTCAATCTGCTAATATCTTAATCGAGCACTTTATGCAAATCGCTTCTATTACAGGTACTCCAGTGGTTCCAGTAGCTCCTGTAGTAATTGAAGAAGAAGTTGAAGAAGTTGATACAGCTACACCTACAATTTCAATTGAAGATTTGGAATTGTCAGTGAGAGCTTATAATTGCTTGAAAAGAGCTAGCATCAACAACATGGGTGAACTTTTGAAAAAGTCAGAACATGATTTGTTGAACATTAAAAACTTCGGTAAAAAATCATCAGATGAAGTTATCGAAAAATTGCACCAATTTGGTTTGGATTTGATGCCAAACCCAGAAGGTGTTGATATGGACGAGTTGGTATAATTCTTCCGCAATAGAATAGATTAATAAGAAAAAGGACATATAAAAATGAGACACCAGTCTAAAAAACATCACTTAGGAAAAGCACAAGACCAAAGAAATGCCTTGTTGCGTTCTTTAGCGACTGAACTTATTTTGCACGGTGAAATCAAAACTACTATGGCTAGAGCAAAAGCTCTTAAACCATATGCAGAACACATCATCACTCTTGCAAAACAAGGTACATTGCACTCAAGAAGATTGGCTGCAAAATTCATTTTTGACAAAGAAACTGGCAAATTTATGAATTTTGAAACAGGCGAAGTTCTTGAAGGCGTTGAAAAAGCAGATAAAGAAAAGAAAGCAATTGCTCAAACTATTTTGAGAAAGTTGTTTGCTGAAACTGGCAAAAAATACGCTAACAGAAACGGCGGTTATACTAGAATCTACAGAATGCCACCAAGACGCGGTGATGCTGCAGAAATGGCATTGATTCAACTTGTATAATCGAGGTTGAAATGCAGAAATACGCATTGGTTGTTGAGTACATAGGAACAAACTATGCGGGTTCTCAAATCCAACCTGATGAGATAACTATTCAGTCAGAGTTGGAACAAGCACTTAGTACTTTGATAATTGGCGGCAGGGGTTGCCGAGAAAAAAAATCGACACCCCAAAACCGTCTTATAAAAACAATATTTTCAGGCAGAACTGATGCGGGTGTGCACTCAAAGGGACAAGTCGTTCAATTTGAAACAGACAAGCCAATTGTTGCTTCAAGGTTTGTTAATTCTTTAAACGGATTGCTTCCTAATGATATCAGTATCAAGTCTATTCGAGCAGTTGATAATGACTTTCATGCACAAATGAGTGCAAAGTATCGTGTCTATCAATACAAGATTGTAAATAGACGTCAACGTTCTGTTTGGGATACACATTCTCTTTTGGTTCGAGAACCCTTAGAATTGGAGAGAATGAATAAAGCCCTCACCTATTTAATTGGAGAACATGATTTTACATCCTTTAAAGCGGTAAGGACTGATAATCCTGCTAAAGACTGTATTGTATACAAAGCTGAATGCACAAAACTCGAAGATGAAATTATTTTTGAGATTGCGGCAAACAGATTTCTGTATAATATGGTTCGTAATATTGTTGGGACACTTTTGCTTATGGAACGGAATAAATTTGAACCCGAATTTATGAAAGAGGTTCTAGATGCAAAAGACAGAACAAGAGCAGGCGCAACAATTAGCCCCGATGGGTTAACGTTGATAGAAGTTGGTTATGAAGAATATAAACATCATTAACCATTATAAAATGATAGCAACAGAATAATTAATAAAGGAAAACTGAAAGATGAAAACATATTCAGCAAAACCTCTAGAAGTTGAAAGAAAATGGTATGTTATCGATGCAGAAGGTAAAACTTTGGGTCGTTTGGCTACTGTTTGCGCTAACTTGCTTAGAGGTAAAACAAAACCTGAATACACACCTCATGTTGATACTGGTGACTTTGTAATCGTTATCAATGCTGATAAAATTCAGGTATCTGGAAACAAAGAAACAGACAAAATTTATTACCACCACACTATGTACCCAGGTGGATTGAAATCAATTTCTTTCAAAGATTTGATGAAAAAAGATCCAACAAAAGCTATTGAGAAAGCAGTAAAAGGTATGCTTCCACACAATACTTTGGGTGCACAACAATTCACTAAACTTAAAGTATACGCAGGCGCTGAGCACCCACATGAAGCTCAAAAACCTGTAGTTTATGAAATGGAGGTTAAATAATGGCTGACAATAAAATTTTTATGGCAACAGGCAGAAGAAAAACCTCTATCGCAGTTGTTAAATTGGTTAAAGGTAAAGGTAGAGTTTTTGTTAACGGTAAAACTCTAGATGCTTATCTTGGCAACAGACCTGCAATGAAAATATTGGTTTACAAACCATTAGCTTTGACAGAAAACATGGAAAACTTTGATGTAAGAGTTAAAGCTGTTGGTGGTGGTATTTGCTCACAAGCAGGTGCTATTAGACATGGTATTTCAAGAGCATTGCTTGAGTACAATCCAGAATTGAGAAGTGTACTTAAAGCTGAAGGCTTGTTAACTAGAGATGCTCGTGTTAAAGAACGTAAAAAATACGGTAGAAAAAGAGCAAGAAAAAGATTCCAATTCTCAAAACGTTAAGAAGAATTTTGCATTACAAATGCAGTTGTTTGGAAATCTTTTACAGATATACAAGAAGGTGGGACAAAATCCCACCTTCTTTTTTGCTCACTTAAATAAGTTATTGCATCAAATTTCCAAATTGCTTATATTTTGTGTATTCCGCAACTCTTCTAGGTGTTGCCCAAGAAGTTCCAGTTATTGTTGCGATGTATGGGTAAAAATCATCGTCAACTTTGTATAGGTGCAAATTTTTGTAAGCATAAATTTCATTAGTTATTTCTGTCAACTCAGGGGAGTTTGGTTTCAGTTCTAGTATTTCTCTCAGCAATTCTTTAGTTTTGGCATTGTATGGAATATCAATACCTTTTGAGTTAGTGATGTTTAATCCTTTTGGTCTAAACTCCACAAGCACTGTCCCATTTTCATAATTTTGGGTAAGATTTGATTTTCTGGAACAAGAATAGGTTGCAATTTTTCTTCCAGTTTCGTCTAATGCTCCAACCCCACGAACACCTTTTGCTAATAAATTTATATTTATTGCATCGTAAAAGTTTTTATCGATTTGTTTTGCACTATTACCAGCACTCATAAATATTTTTACACCGTGCTTGTGTAATTTTTCCATGCAGTTTATTTGTTTTAAAGCAACAGAGAGGTTGTTTAGGACCTTTTTTACTGTATCATCTGTCATATCAGCAAAGATTTCTTTTATATGCTTAGATTGTTTTTTAGATGGCAATTGAGCAAACTTTTTAAAAAAGTTTTTGATGCTTCTTTTTTGTAAAATCATTGATTTGTTTTGCAAAGCTTTTTCTATAATAACTTCCATTTCTGCATAAAGAAAGCTCACGGAAAAAGAGCACGAAATAATGTCTATTTTTTCACCAGCTTCAATTCGCTCAAGCAGTTTTTCAAAAACTTGGGCTGCACTGATTATATTCTTTTTACCTTCTGCACTAGCATCAATATACTCATAGTTGTTAAATGGGTTATTTCTTTGGATTATTTTTTTTACAATTTCACCATGCGTAACTTTCATTGTGTCTGAACCCAGTCTAGTATTAGCATTTGAAAAATTGTCAATTACAACAACGTTAAACGGACGTATATTGGCTTCTTTTATTAATTTTCCTTTGTTGTCTAAAATTTTTACGGCAATAGAATTTTGCGTACGATTGGTTTCTAAAATAGAGTATTCTTTTAATGTTTTGGGATTTAAATATGTACAACTCTTGTGTAAGGATTTTTTGTTTTCTGATAAAAGTAGTTTTATATCATTGGGTGTTGCATAAGGATATTCTTTTTTTGTTTTGGGCGTAAAGTATTGAGGTATATTTTTGTATTTTGCAACTTTGTTTAGTGTACGAGAAATTTTGCCCTCCTTTGTGTGAAAGATTCTTTTTATTGCAGGAGGAACCGTTGCTTTTTTTGTTAATTTTATTGCTGAAATAACCATAATATTGTAAAAAATGAAAATAAAAAATTTTGCTAGTCTTCTGCTGATTTTGCGATGTTGTTCTAAAACTGGTGAGATTCTGAACACAGCTATATTGTTGCAACTGTGCAAACCTAACGTTTCAGAATGACAAGCAACTTGAGAAAAAATAAACAGTTTTTATATTTAATATATCTTCAGTCAAACAAAGACTGTTGTGCTGAATTTATTTTGTATCCTAGGATTCTGTAGCCTTGAGGAGATACTTTACGGCCCCTAGGTGTTCTTTGGATGAAACCTTCTTGTAGTAGATACGGCTCATACACATCTTCAATCGTTTTTATATCTTCACCTAATGCAGCTGCAATTGTTTCAACTCCAACAGGTCCACCATCGTATTTTTCTATAATCAATTTCATTAGTGCTCTGTCTGTAGTGTCGAGTCCGCAATTGTCTATGTGTAATTCATCCAGTGCCGTTTTTGCAACCTCTTGGGTTATTGTTCCATTTGCTCTAACTAGTGCATAATCAGCTGCGCGTTTTACTAACCTGTTTGCAATTCTTGGTGTACCCCTAGAACGGTCTGCGATTACTCTTGCTCCATCTTCGTCTATTTCTATATCAAGAATATTTGCCGTTCTTGTTACAACTTGTGAGAGTTCTTCTCTTGTATAAAACTGCAATCGGTGAATAATTCCAAATCTATCACGCAATGGACCTGATAATTCTCCAGCTTTTGTTGTTGCACCTATCAAAGTAAATTGTGGTAGAGGAACTCTCAATGTTTTGACAGTTTGTGCTTTGCCTGTTGTCATGTCGAGGAAGAAGTCTTCCATTGCTGGATATAAAATTTCTTCTGTAACCTTGTTTAATCTATGGATTTCATCTATAAATAGAATTTCTCCGTTTTTTAATGACATCAAGATGCCAATAATATCTCTTGGTCTTTCAAGAGCAGGTGCTGAGGTTATTTTTATGTTGGTCTCAAGTTCGTTTGCTATAACAGATGCCAAAGTTGTTTTGCCTAGTCCTGGAGGTCCATAAAATAACATAT
>JAZSES010000307.1:0-3105 GCA_045531805.1 Candidatus Limenecus sp.
CCCAAGGCTGAAGAGAAGAAGGAAGCCGCTAAGTCTGATTATAAGAGTGTTTATGTTAATAACTGTTATCATGAAGACAGAGTGATGAAACTGAAGGAGACTGTACAGCCTTTAACTGCAGGCGAAGATGGTAAGTACCATAAGACAGCAGAAGGTGAGAAGCCTGAATGTTACCGTGTAACAGTACCGATGAAATCTGATGAATTGCCAAATACTAATCGTGTTACAGCTATTGCAAATCATATATCTGAAAAGGGCGAAAACGGTAAGGTATATAGTGCAGAATTCGGAGCAAATGCTGATGGTAATATTAAGGTTCAGTGGCAGGAAAAGAATGCTGAAGGTAAGTACGAGCCTAGAGAAAAGAGCATCTCAATTGAAGAGTTCAAGAAGGGCGTAGAAGCTAGACAGACAGAACTCGGAAGAGGTCGTCAGGCAGGCAAATCTGATGCTGTTGCTAAGGCTATGGCTGAAGGTGAGAAAGCAGAAGCAGCTGCTGATAAGAGCAAAGACGCTCCACAGGCTGAAGCGTAATTCACAAATCGCATAGGTTGAATTGAACTACATATCCCCTGTTTAGAACAATTCTTGGATTGTTTCTATTCAGGGGATTTTTATTTGGAAATGAATGATACAATATTGTACTAATTTTATTTTCAATTTATATTTGACATCTTGACTTATTTTCAGTTATATGATATGATTTTCAACAGATATAGTAACTTTTTCCTTTCTATAATCTATATAATGGGTAAGCAAATATGTAGAGTATGCAAAAAGCGTCGGGAGTTGGACCTGACGCTTTTTTGTAGGAAAAAAGTATGAAAGAGGAGCGTTTGTTTATGAGTGTTGAAGGTTTAACATTAGGTTTTACAGAGGAAGAGTTGAAAAAGCAAGAAGAATATGAAAATGATGTAAAATCTTTATTGTATCAATTGCGTAATATACAGAAAAAATATGTTGATGCTTTAGATGAAGATTATAATCCGAAAGAATGTCACCAACATATTGTAAACGTATTGTTAGATTTAAAACCTTTATTGATGCATATTGAATTGAAAAATGCAATTAGACGTCCAGATGTATCAGTTGATGATTATTTTAAACATGATGAAGAATGGTTTGGAAAATTAGAAGAGACAAAGAACCAGGAATGTGATTGATATCAGACACTTAAATTTGGCTCATTTTTCGATTTTAAGAATAAAGTTGATAAAGTGTAGGTCATTTGATTTAAAATCGAAATTTGGGCATTCTGGTGCGTCACAGAGGGTATTGACAATTGGTTAATAATGTCATATAATATCAATGTGTAAGACATCGCGTTTCAAATAGGTAACATCCTTCTTATGTAAAAAAAAGTGCTTATAGGAGAAAAGTCAGGAGTCGTGACCTGGCTTTTTTCTTGCCCAAAATTATCACGAGATATAATTGTGACGTTGTGACAAAGAGTTTTAAGATTTGGCACATATTTATATATCTGGGCGTCACTATAAAATGGTATGTAAAATGGTACGAAGCTTTTCCATATATGGAAATTAGTTAGAATTGTCACATAGAAAATTGGAAGAGGGTAGTAGTGTATCAGATATGTTTGTGACGTTTTGTGCCAATTTTGTTTCAAAGTGCAAATGTTGCACTTTGGAGAAATTTTGGTTGCACTTTGAACTATAAATATTGTCACAACCTGCATAAATACTGAGTTTTCATCAATTTTCCAAAGTGTCACATCGAATAAAAATCCAACAATTATTATAAATTTAATCATCTTGAAATTGAGCTCTATAAGCGGAATTTCGTAAAATTGTCACAAACTATAATATTAAAAACCTAGATTTAATGCGGCTTTTCAGACGATTAAATTTTTTTGTGACAGTTGTTCCATTTTCCAATTTTTGGAGTGACCCAAAGCAAACCCTTGTATTTATTGGCTTTGTAATACCTTGTGACAATTGTGACATTTTTAAATAAACCAAATATAGAAAATTTATATTCCATTATTTTACATTATATATTATATCATGTGATATATTTATAATTTCCATATATGGTAATTGTTATTATATTTTTATTATATAAAAAAGGTTTGAAAAATTTTGGCACATTTGTCACATAGAACCCGCAAACCCTTGTATTTACTGGATAGTAGTGTGACAAAACGTGAAAATTAAAATGTCACAAGATTTTTATAAAATACTGAGAACCAGCATAAATACTGGATTTTCGTGTGACATTTTTTTGTGACGAAAAATGGCACAAAGTTTTATCTACTCATTCTGCTTTTGTTCTTTATTTTTGATTATTTAGCTTTTTTTGCTTTTATTCTTGATTTTATTTCTATTTTATGCTAAAGTATATTCAGTCGTTAAAAAATAACAAATAGAAAGGAAGTTACTATTTATGTCTAAGGTGGAAATTCCAATCAATCAAAAATTAACGATTACGGTGTTTGAAGCCAGTGAATATTCAGGAATACCTGTTTCCAGGATTCGTGAATTAGCGAAAGACCCTAATTGTGATTTTGTGTTCAGCCGAGGTGGAAGAGGACGCGGCAAAACATTGCTTTTAAAACGGGAGAGTTTTGAAGAGTATGTAATGAATTTGTAGAATTCAACATATTAGCCCATGTGTAATTGGGTGTGTATTGAAACATATGTTGAAGAAAGGAGACTCTACATGGCAGATGAAGACGTTACAATGTCAGCTGTCAGTACGCTTACCAAAAATTTAGCATTGTCCTCTGGCACAAAAGATTATCTTCAATCCAACACTGTGAAAACAGTTGATGATATTCGTAATATTGAGGCTGGAGTTTTAGCAAACGTACATGATAGGTTTGATGAACATAATGTCATCTGCGACAAGGACAAGAAGTGGAAGAATCCTGATTCTTTAAGTTTTGCACAGATAGCTCTCATTATGGATGCTACCTTTATTATTCGGAATATACGTTGTTGTTCCCAGAACAATGACCCCGAATATGATTTATTAGGTATATACATAGATGATAATGTTGTTGAATTACTTGGTCAATATGAGGACAAGTTAGGAACGTATGTGACAACGGATGAAGTATTCCGATTGTTGGCACAAGAATTTAATTTC
>JAZSES010000156.1:0-4733 GCA_045531805.1 Candidatus Limenecus sp.
ATATGTTATAGTAACGACAATGATGAAAGAAGGAGATTTACATGTTTTTAACACTTGGTGTAATTGCACTTATTATTGCTGTTGTATTATATAATACATATTGCCGTGTTATCAGAGCAAAAAATAACGTGATGGAATCACTGTCTGGTATTGATGTACAACTCAAAAAACGTCACGACTTAATTCCAAATATTCTTACAATTGCAAAAAGATTTATGGAACACGAAAAGGAATTGTTTGAAAAAGTCACTGAGTTAAGAACACAAGCAATGAAAGCTCCATTAGGTTCTAAAGCAAAGTTTGTTGCAGAGGATAAACTCGATTCAACACTAGGTCAAATAATGGTTTCTGTTGAGAATTACCCAGAACTAAAATCTGACCAAACAATGGTTCAAGCTATGAAAACATATAATGAAGTAGAAGAACATATATCTGCAGCAAGAAGGTTTTATAACTCAGCTTTAACAGAAGTAAGAAACACAACACAAATTTTCCCTGGTACACTATTTGCAAATCTAGCAGCCGATGTACTCAATTATAGTTATTTTGAAACAGACGAAACATCTCGCCAAGCAATAAATGCAAGTGACTATCTATAATAAACAATAAAAAAAGAGCCAAATAATTGGCTCTTTTTTTTATGAAGTTTGACCTGTTCTCATCAAGTTAATATACTTGTCTAATGCACCGCCAGGAACATTCCAGCTAAAGTCGTTTTTCAATGCAACTTTTTGCATTTCTTCAAAACGAGTTCTATTATCCCTAAAGGTATTAATAGCTCTGTTCAAAGCTTCACAATATGCTTCTCCATTTGTAGAGAAACCTTCACCATACAACCTATCTTTTGTTTCATGACCTTGTTGTTCAAAGAATGCTTTTGTTCTAAAGCCATCTATTCCATCACGAACCGTATTAACAAGCCCACCTGTAGAAGTAGCAATAGGCAAAGCACCTTTTGCCATAGCTTCCATTTGTGTTAAACCACAAGGTTCAAATACAGAAGGAACCATAAATAAATCAGCAGCCGTTGCAAGTAAGTTCGTATTTACATAACCATTAACTAACACTATGCGTTTAGCTATTTCTTTATAAGCACCATTATCAGCATTGAACAAATAGTCTTTCATATCTTTCAAAGCATCATAAGTAGACTGTTGTGAAATTTTTCCACCAATAATAAATAACGGTAACTTTTCAACAGGCGTATTCACATTTTCTTTTGCATACTGAATTAATGCATCTTTTAAAATTGTACCCAAACCTTTTTGTGGATCTACACGCCCTGAAAATACAACTATTGGCACATCTTCATAGTTTTCTAAATTTGGAATTTCGGTATTAAATGGATCGTGCAATAAATATTTTCTGTTAGCTGGACCATTTCCATTTGTAGCAAATTCCCTTTCTCTGTCTAAAACACGCCTAAATATTTTCATAACTTCATTTTTGTTGTGTTTTTTTGTAGAAAGATTGCCATCGTCAAATGGAAGTAACTTAACGTCATCTAACTTTATGGACAACTTATTATTTAAAGTAAAATCTTTTTTGTTTTGTTCCATTAAACTAGCCATATTTCTTGATGTTGGCTCAATTAAAGATTTTGAATAACCATTTGTAATTGGCGTCAAAGTACTAACAAATGGGCTAAATGCTCTTGCATTCAACAAATCCTTCAACCCATTAGCTTTAATATCTGAATGAATAAGCTCTTCAGCATAATATTCTGATACAGGAACTATTCTATCCGCCAACATTACACCAGTCACGGCAGAGTTAAAACTATTCCCTTTCATCAAGGAATTGCTATACTCTGGTTTAGGATTGAATATTGGGTCACTATGTCTCCAGCTCTTAGCATTAGAAATAATATCAGCACCATATTCACCAAACAAAGTAGCAAATATGCTTGTACGTTTGTTATCATCCCAACCTGTAGAGCCTTGGTGTTCTAGGTTGTGAGCAATGAAAATTGTAGGAACATCATTGAAGTACAATCCTGTTTCTTTTGAAATTTTGCCTGTATCAGCTTCAGCATTGGCTACATATCTCATCATCGCAGCCAATCCACCAGCATGCCAGTCATTTAATAAAACTGAGTTAGGAGCTTCTATCTCTTTCAGCTTACCTTCTTTGGCATCTTTCATCATTGTATAAACGGCTTTTGAGAAGAATGCCATTCTAGTAACTTCATCTGTACCACCTTTATTATTAGCATAAGGTGTTTTATTGTTTGGAGTTTTATCTCTATCTTCAATATTAAAGATTTCAGCATTGCTCACTTTATTGCCAAATTCGTCAATTCTTTGTTGTGGAGTATGCAAGAAAATGTATTCCGTACCATCGCCATTCGGCTCATTAGACTCTCTATTAATAGTATAGTCAGCATAACCTTTGTACAACTGTACTTCGGTATCTTGTAATCGAGTATTTGTTTGAGGGTTATAAATTGGTACATTAACTTTACCAATTGGTCTAATCTCTATCATTCGAGGAACAGATTTTCCAGTTTTTTGGTCAATTCTTTCACCGTAACGATAGTAGAATTTTCTGTTTTTCTTCACAATCTCATATCTATTGTTTTTTTCTTCATCGATATAGGTATAAAGAGGTGTAATAACAGTCATATTATTCTTAGCATCATTTGCATATCTTTGGTTAAAACTATTTGGCAAATCTGCAGCAACTTTTGCCAAACCACCCACTGCCATAAACTTATCGGTTTCAGCAGTAACCATCCAAGCATTTATATTATCAACCTTTGGCCAAGGATATTCGCCATAAATTCTTTTTGTAGCTTCCTCTCTAATCTTCCATTGTGCATAACTAGAAAGACCTGGCCTGAAAGTTTCAACTAGGAAATTACCATCATAAGGGGTGACCCCATGTGAAATAATCGGCATATGAGAAACATATTGTTTGGCCTTACCGATATCAGGATTTTGCGCACCAAATGAAACTAACGACTGATTTTGTCTTCCTACTAATGTAAGATAATCCTGCAATAAAGTTGGAGAATAAGCACTCATATGAACAACTTGGTTGTTATTTTCTTTAATTTTCTTTTGACCAATCGACGAAACAGGAACACGACCCTGAATAAATAGATGCTGAATTGCTACCATGACGGACATACCCTCTTAAATATTCTCTACACATATAAAACACATAATATTTTTTTTTGTTAGTAAACAGTTGGGTAATCATTATTTTTTACAAAATTTAATATAACATTTTCGATAATCAAAAACAAAATATTAAGAAATCTACATCAAATCAATGTTTACTTAATAAAAAAAATTATTATTATAAAAATATGAAAAAGATTTTTGCATTACTAATCACAATATTTTTATTTAATTCAGCAAATGTATCATTAGCAGATGATGCAGATTTTTGGGATGAACCAATGCAAATTGACACGGCAGCAAAAAACCAAGAAAAAGCTGTGACAAATCAAGAATTTGAAAAAGTATTGAAATTTTTTGAACGCAAAAAAAAGAAAAAAGAAGATAAGAAAAAACCAAAAGGAAATCCGGTTTGGGAAAGTTCAAATCCTGAACAACAAAGTAGTATCTCTGAAGTTTTAAAAACAACAAAAGATGATTACCCAACTGTAATGATTCCTGTAACCTTGATTACTCCACAATTAACAGAAATCCCACCAGGATTTTATAGAATGTTGTCTGCAAAAAATAGCGAGGGATACTTTATAAATTTATATCAGGGTAATAGCTTAATTGCTAAACTCAAAGCAGTAGAAACAGGCAACGACCATAACCAAAAATCATTGAACTACGCAAAACTTATTCCAATTAATGACACCGAAATGAGAATAATATACGGTGATATTGATTGCAACATTGAAACAAAATTACAAATAAAAGAATAAAAAAGCCCTCTTTAAATAGAGGGCTTTTATTTATGTTAAATAGAATTAAACTTCAACATATTCTCTTAGACGTTTACTTCTATTTGGATGTCTAAGTTTTCTCAAAGCTTTTGCCTCAATTTGTCTGATACGTTCACGAGTAACACCAAACAACTGACCAACCTCTTCAAGAGTTCTTTGGCGACCATCATCCATACCAAAACGAAGTCTCAAAACATCTCTTTCTCGAGGAGAAAGACCGCTCAATACTTCAGCCAAATCTTCTCTCAAAAGTTCATGAGCAACTGTTTTTACAGGAGCGTCAGCATCTTTGTCTTCAATAAAATCGCCCAATCTTGAGTCTTCTTCTTTACCAATTGGAGTTTCTAAAGACAACGGTTCTTGAGCAACTTTAATAATTTCTCTCAATTTTGAAATTGAAATATTCATTTCTTGAGCCAACTCATCTTCAGTCGGTTTTCTAGACAACTCTTGAGCAAGTTTTCTTGTAACTTTTTTCAATTTGTTGATAGTTTCAACCATATGAACAGGAATACGAATTGTTCTAGCTTGGTCAGCAATTGCTCTTGTAATAGCTTGTCTAATCCACCAAGTTGCATAAGTTGAGAATTTGAAACCTCTTTCATGGTCAAATTTTTCAGCTGCACGAATAAGACCTAAATTACCTTCTTGGATTAAGTCTAAGAAAAGCATGCCACGACCAACATATTTTTTAGCAATACTTACAACAAGTCTTAAGTTTGCTTGTACTAGTTTCTTTTTAGCGATAGCACCAGGAGTACCGCCTTCAATAATCTTTCTAGCAAGTTCAATTCCTTCACTTGTTGAAAGTATCTTAATCCTA
>JAZSES010000013.1:0-5794 GCA_045531805.1 Candidatus Limenecus sp.
CGGTAGGCTTATTTTTTTACTAACAATTTTAACGCACAAAGCATTTTCCATTCTATCAAATGCGGTCTCTCTAATGTATACTACAAAGAGAGGTGCATTTTAATGAAAACACAATTACTTGACTTCATAAAAACTAACAAAATATTAAGTGTAATACTATGTTTACTTATTTTAAAACCTACCATTGATGTATTTTTGATATTTACACTTACTACACATAATACTCTACTAAGTATAGCTGCTGGATTATTCGTTTTAACACTCATGTTAAAGCTTATAACAGAATTGATAAAATATGATTCACAAAAAAAAAGGAGAACCAGCTTTATGAAAAAGATTTTTATCAGCTTACCAACCAAAAATTTAACAGAAGATGAAATCAAAGCTACCAGAACAAAAGCTATCCAAAGTCTTACTGCTTTCATGTTAGGTGAACCATTTGAAATCATCAATAACTCTATTTCTTATGTTACATCGGACGAAAAGCCTTTGCATCTGTTAGCAAAACAGTTAGAGCTTTTATCCGTAGCTGACTATGCTTTATTTGTAAGCAACTGGGACACAGATTTTTATTGTAGAATTGAAAACATGTGTGCTCAGGAACATGCTATACAAACTATTTACTTCCAGTAAAACAAAACCAAAGGAGAACAAATACTATGAACAAACCATACGATGTAGGCTTAATTGTCGGCAGATTCCAGACGTTCCATAAGGGACATGAAAAGTTAGTCGAAACAGGGTTGCTGCTTTGCGACCGAATTCTTATCTTAATTGGTTCCGCCCAGGAATCCTTTACCGAGCGTAATCCATATAACATTACCACCAGAGAAGCCATGATTCGTGAAGTCTATGGTAACAATCCGAACATCATGATTTACGGATTAAGTGATATGACCAACGAAAATGACATTTGCGCCGAATGGGGACGCTACCTGCTGAACCACGTAGATAAATATATCTACAAAAACCCTGACGTCATGATTTACGGCAATGATGAAAGTCGCAGCCAGTGGTTCGATAAAGCTGACTTAAAGAACACCACTGAACTCATCTTAAACAGAGCTGAACTTCCTATCTCTGCTACTCTCCTGCGCCAGTTAATGATTGAAGACAGACGCAAGGAATGGATGGAACTTGTGAACCCTAAGTTACACAAAATGTACGACAGACTTCGCAACGAACTTCTGACTGTTCCATTTTATGCAGAAAAAGCAGAACTAAAACTATCATAATAACGGAGGATAAATTATGTCTAATAACCGTCATCATGTACAAATGGTTCATGACAACTACGACGTAATTCATAACCCAAATGTAAAACAAAAATATCCAACACTCTATAAAGAAGTTATGGAACATGACCATGTTTCCACGAGTTCTTGGTACGATTTAACCACAGAAGCATATAAAGAATACCAACGATACATCGAAGATGAAAACATTGGTTACGTGAAATAACACAAAAAGCCTACTGAGAAACTGACATCTCGGTAGGCTTTATTTTTTTCTAAAACACTATTTCAAAATTTGATACAAACCAATAATACAAACATAGACCAATAAGTGCTACGGTTATTAAAAATATACCAATACCTATTTTCTTTGTGTCTTTTGATTTAAACAATTCATATAATAACCACAGGTACAAAACAACGATAGAATACAATATTCCTGATGCTATTCCACTATAAAAAGAGTATTCCAGTTTATATTCCGTTGAAAAATTGTCATGAATATCTAACCACCATTCGTTAAAATCCATTCCATCATGTATTTCTGTAGAATATTCTTTATTGATACACTTTTGATAATCCTCGGTTAAATAATACCACCTTTGTATGAATCCAAAAGTAAAGAATATTACGAATAGAATTATTGTTCTTAATAACCACTTTTTCATTAAACTAACCAATCCTCTTTTTAATATACCTCTGTAACGCACCAGAATGCCCAAATTTCGATTTTAAGAATAAAGTTAATACCGTGTAGGTCATTTGATTTAAAATCGAAAAATGAGCCAAATAGCAACTTCAATCGCCGTTTTCAATTGCAGTGATGTAATTTCAATACACACCCACATATGTGGGTGAATCCAATCTATCCTATCAAATACATTGTTTAGAACGTAATTTCAATACACGCCTACATACGTAGGCGATTCTTTGTATATGTTTCATCTGCGGGTATATGTTTCATTTCAATACATGCCTACATACGTAGGCAATTCGTGACAGCTGCAATCTAAAAACGAAGTTAAGGTTTCAATACACACCTACATACGTAGGTGATTCTATAAACTTATCTAAATAACTATAGATTTCTCAATTTCAATACACACCATGACACCATGATGATTCATTATTTTGTCAACCATTTATCAGCAGCAAATCGACAGTCACCGTTATACTCATAAAATTCAACTTGTGAGTCCATTGGAAATCTTGATGATAACAATACATCTTTACCATCTTCCGTTCCATAAGATTCAAGAATAAGCTCCTCATCGGTTCCATCATCTTTTGTAGATAACAAAATAACTGCAGTATATGATACTTCATCATCATTAGCACCATTATAGATATGGTCTTCTGATGCATCATTAAACCGACTACGTTCCTGACGAGCACAACTACCTAAGTAGCCAACAACAGTACCATAACGATGTTTACCATTTTCAAAAATCTCTTTATGATGCTTTATTGCTTTATTACTACCACATAAAAATCTAAATAACTTTAATAACATAATATTGTACCTCCATTATTGTGTATTTCAATAAATGCCTAAATACATAGGCAATTCTATTAAAAATAATCTTCGGGTGTGAGTTCTTCGGAATTTCAATACACGCCTACATGCGTAGGCGATTCATCGTGCAAATCACAAAATACGCAAGACATAGTTTCAATACACAACAATTCAAAATTGTTGAACCAAATACCAATTAGTTACCCCACCATTCAAACCTCTAAACGACAATCTGTAACCATTGATATTCTTTAATTTTGTAGCATACATTTGAACTGTATATTTTGATAGCTGTCTCATTAAGCCTTTCGTTATCGTATAATTGTTCCGAACAATATCATCAATAAGTTTATCATATTGTTCCTTATCATACCTTTTATTCGGAACAACTATCATTGTTACCCTATTTGCTTTTTCAATCAATGTATAAGCTTCATCTATGTTATCGTAATCGACATCATATAATGCATCATATAACTCCTGCTTATCATCACGATAATTCACAGATTGAAATAACTGTTTGAAATACTTATCCATCAACCCTAAATCATAAACGTTCATACCACTACTTGATTTTAACAAATCATATGTAATATCGGATGCCCATTTATAATCTTCAGATGGATAATCATAGCGTCCATGGTCTTTATACAAAAATACTAAGAACCGACCATGCGATTTTCCATTCCTGTTCACACGTCCTGCTGCTTGAACTACTGAATCAAAAGGTGCATACTCTCTTGCTCCTGCTGGGAAATCAAAATCAACTCCAGCTTCAATGCATTGCGTTGCTGCCACATAAACTGGTAATCCAGCATGAAGCCTTTTATTGATTTCCTCAATTATAACCAGTTTATCATTAGCACAAAGATTACTGGTTATCAGGTAACAATATTCGGACCCATACATTGCAACCAAACATTCATACATATCTGTTGCATGTTTTATCGTGTTGAACACATATAATACCTGTGATTCATCTTTATAATAATCAACAAGCATCTGTGTATCAAACACAGTTGCAACATTTGTGTCTACACTCATGTTCTTAATAGCCTCATATTCTTTAAAAAGTCCAGGAACATCATCCATGATTTCCACGCCGTTCCACATCATTCGGGATAATAAGGACTTTTTGTTTCCCAATACGCGGCTCTCTTTGATTACCTCTTTGTTACGATATTCGTAACTAGGTTTTGTTGCCGTTGATAATAACACAGTTGTGTTATAATAACGAGTCAACGATTGAAGGATTTCCATCGACATATTTAGAATAGACGATGGTAGAGTTTGACACTCATCAAATACTATAACAGAATTTGCAACCTGATGCAATCTTCGGATATCTGTAGCCTTTGATTCAAACATTGTTTCAAAAAATTTAACTGATGTTGTAACAATAATTGGAGCAGACCAACGCTCAGATAACAATCGTGTTTCATCCGTAAAATCTGTTTGACTATCATCAATCAGAACCACATCTTCACCAAATATTTTTTGATATAATTGAGCATTCTGGTCTATGATGGACAAATACGGGAGCACAATGATGACCTTATTTTTGTTCAACTCTTTAGCATTTTCCAAAGCAAACTTCATCAATGCCAATGTCTTACCCGTTCCTGTTGGAGCTGTTAAGGTGCAAATACTTCGACCAACCAAAGGTCCCATCTTTGCACACACATCATAAACACGATTTCTAATTCGGTTCATTGGTGTATCTGCAGCTGCCTGAACCAAAGTATCATGATATTCATTCAACTTTGTCAATAAAGCTTCGGCATCAAATGTTTTCATTGAACGATTATAATACTCATTATCTTCAAACATTGCTGTAGCTGTATAATCAGCATCCACCAAACAAGAATACAACATACGAATATAAAACATCTTTTCATTTACTGACATATCAGTAATATCAAGATAATCCGATGCTTCTAAGTTCAAATTCAAGCCATATTGTTCAATATAATCCTGAATTTCATTCCACTCCTCGCTGTTTTCAACAGCGATTGTCTTATCAGCATCTCTCGTAGTAACTAAACCAAACTGAGCATTTATGATATTATCCTCTGTCAAAATATTAGACAATGATTTTTTGCTTCCATACAAATGACTGTGATGACAAGCCATCAACAATGCCATATGTTTACGAAGCCACTTGTCCTCTATTTTACCATATTTGTTATAATAAATACCAGACACAATAGCATGGTCTTTCTTTACAGCCTTACCTTGTAACACGTTTTGAAATGCTATTGTTAATTTACCAACGTCATGAAGCAGCCCCAATTGTCTACCGACCTTGGAACTGCCAAATGACGACGCAAACATTTCTGCTAAATCAGCCGTTTGCTGTAAATGCTCAATCAGTAATTCTTCTTTTTCACCACACTTATGAGCTAAATACTTCATTGTGACTCCTTACATTAAAAGCATGTTTACTTTTTCCGTCTGCCACTCAACATCGCTAAATGCTGCCTTTTTTAAACCACATTCAACACCTTCAGGTAACTTAGATAAGTTAAGTGTAATATCATAATCCTTATAATCTCTAGGTGATACTACACCATCTTTCTTAATGACTTCCAGCAAGTCAAACAATTTATAAGCTGGTGCACAACCAAGTTTAGCCTCACGTTCGTTCTGCTCAGGCGTTCCAGTCTGATTACCAACATGCTTAAACACAACTAATGGTGCAAGAACACTCATGCCCATTTTTGATGCTGATGATTCTACGTCATACATCTGCATTACAGATTCCATCAGAATCTTCAAATCTTCTTCAGTAAAACCTACTTTCTCAGCAAGATTTGCACTTACAGTCATCTTCATGATGTATAAACCATATGGTGTGAACTGCTTCGTGCCAAGCGTTCTCTTCTTATCAGGTTCCTTCTCAGCATCCTGCTTATCGTATTCATTCAATGTCTTAAATTCACCTTCAGCATAAGCCATTCTGCTGATAGTAATATCCTCAATATCAATAGTATCTACAGATGATGCCATTGCTACCAGCAGAATAAGTCGGAGGCCAAGCGGT
>JAZSES010000387.1:0-3638 GCA_045531805.1 Candidatus Limenecus sp.
CCAGCAATTACTCACCTTTTCAAAACGCCACTCCAAAAATTCGTTCACGTCACTTTGTTCCTTATCACGAATTTTTCTCGGACAAACTAGTAAAATTAATCAATAAACAAAAAAGCGAATTCAAAATGAATTCGCTTTTTCTATTAGTAATAAATAACTATACTGATGCTAATTTTGCTGCACTTTCCAACTGTAAAGTTTGAGTAGTGATATCAGCAACAGAAGCTGGACCCCAGTATTGAATTGAACCTGGGAACATATATCTATCATTGATAGCCCAATCTTCTCTATTAGCTTCTAATTTTTTGAACACTGGTCCATCTAGTTTCACCAATGCTTTTTGGATAACTGGTTTCATATGTCCATGACGTTTTTCCATGTTCATCATCATTGTAAGTGGTACACCACCAGCAACCCATTCAGTAGATGGTGCTGTAAGATTTCTTACTGAAGACAAATAACCAGTCATGCCTGATTGCATCAAAGCATAAGCGTTGAACCCAAGAGCATAACAGTAGTTAGCATCAAAGTTAGATGGGAATGCACATCTTCCTTCATATCCAAAGAAATGGCATTGATCAGAGAATTTACCCATAAACTCACCTTGAGATTCCATCTCAGCAAGTCTTGTTTTAATCATTTCAATTAAAAGTTTTTCAGTTTCAATTTTAGAAACTTGAACGTTGCCATGTGGATCTCTATCCATCAACAATTGAGACTTAATCAATGCAGGTAGTGACTCAAACACTTTTGCATTTGCATCTTCCAATCTGCTTTCAATAAAGTTGAATTTGTCAGCAGGAACTGTCAAACTATTGTATGATGCATCTTTTTCTAGAGTGGACATAACGTCATTTAAGTTTGCAATCATTGTTTTCATTTCAGGTATAAATTCAATCAAACCTTCTGGAATCAATGCAACACCAAAGTTTTTACCGGCATTAGCGCGTTTTGCAATAACATCAGCCATATAATCAACGATTTCTTTCAAAGACATTTTCTTCTCTTCAACTTCTTCAGAAATCAAAGTTATATTTGGTTGAGTTTGAAGCGCAACTTCCAATGCCACGTGAGTAGCACTTCTGCCCATAACTTTCACGAAGTGCCAGTATTTTTTAGCTGAGTTAACATCTCTTTGAATATTACCAACCAACTCTGCATAAGTTTTTGTAGCTGTATCAAAACCAAATGAAATTTCGATTTGTTCATTTTTCAAATCACCATCGATAGTTTTTGGACAACCGATAACTTGAACACCAGCATTATTTTGAACAAACCATTCAGCCAACATCGCAGCATTTGTATTTGAATCATCACCACCGATGATTACAATACCTGTAATATCCAATTTTTTGCAGTTTTCCAAAGAAGCTTGGAACTGTTCTTCTGTTTCCAATTTTGTTCTACCAGAACCAATAATATCAAAACCGCCAGTATTTCTGTAAGCATCAATAATTTCATCAGTAAATTCAATATATTTACCATCGATAATACCAGATGGTCCACCCAAGAAACCATACAATTTGCTTTGTGGATTTGCTTGTTTTAAAGCATCATAAAGACCAGCAACAACGTTGTGACCACCAGGAGCTTGACCACCGGAAAGGATTACACCAACATTTTTTGCTGCAAATTCTTTTGCTGAACCTGCTTTGAATGTAATTGTGCATTTGCCGTATGTATTTGGGAATAAAGCTTTAATTTCTGCTTGGTCTTTAACACATTCTGTTTTTGCACCTTCAATAACTTCTACATTTTTAATGCCTGCAGCCAAAGTGGATGGCAACACAGGTTGAAAGTTTAATCTCTCTTTTTGCAAAGGTGAAAGTTCTTTTGCTACCATATTTTATAACCTCATGTTTGTAATAACTTTACATGAGAAATTCTAGCATAAAAAAATATCTATAATGATTTAGGCAAAACAAATATTAATATAATGTTGTATAAAGATTTTTTATAACGTATTTAATTTTACCCTTAACATTCATTTTTTCTGCAACAATTGCCAATTTATGAGGTGTTATTTTAGCAAAAAGTTTTTTTACAAAATTTGAAGCTTCACTAGCCTTTTGTTGCATATTCTTTTTAGAAGCACTCCAAATATTATTCAAATCAACAGCATCTTGCCCTGTTATAAGGTACTTATCCATCTTTTTAATGCGTTGAAAAGCTTGCGCCAAAGAAGAATCACCTGTTGCCGTATGCAAAGCTTTTCTCAAATGTTCATCTTCAGGCTTACCCAAACGAATTTGCTTCACCAACTGGCTGGTAACCTCATCAACAATTTTTTTGTCAGTTTCTGTATGCCCATCGACAACTACATAACTAACAGGTGTCAGTCCTTTAAAAGATACTGGTTTTATCGGCGTAGAATTATATTTCAAAATAGATGCAGAAATGGGTTTCATAAAATTATCTCCATTTTCTTGCATGAAAACACATAAATGCAGTTTTTTGCACATATTCTACACTTGTAGTTTATAAAATTTAACAATATAACTCGTATATACGACAGGCATTGCTTTTTTTTGAGAAACATAAGATAATGTACCTATGAGAAGAGAATTAATATTAGCGTTATCATTAACTTTGGCATTAACCCCAATTACAGCTTCAGCAAAAATGTCACCTGAAGCTTACAGGTTATTTCAAGAAACAAATACACTAGAAAAACAAGCCAATTATTCTATGGCAATAGAAAAAATCAAAAGTGCAATAGAATTATCACCAGACGAAGCTATTTTGTACATAAAACTAGGTGGTATCTATTCAGAATTAGGGGATTGGCAAAATGCACTTGTAGCGTACAAAAAGGCTGTAAAAATAAAACCGAATGATGCAGTTGTATACATCAGCATCGGTAATATTCTGCAACAACAGCACGACTACGAAAACGCATTCGCTGCTTATAATCAAGCTTTAACAATTTTCCCTGAATACAAATATAATTACTTAAATCTTGCCAACGTAAAATCATTACAAGGTGACAACCAAGAAGCCATAAAATATTTCAAAACTTTCTTGGGTTACTACCCAGACGATGTAGAAGCAAGAGAAAACCTAGCATCAATCTATTTAAAATTGGATAAATATCAAGATGCAGCTGATGAATATTCAGCCTTGTACACAAAGGACCCAAACGGATTTAGTGAATATGCAAACTATGGATTAGCATTGTTACGTTCTGGTGATTACACGAATGCTGTTGAGATGTTTAAAAGAGCGGTTAAAAACGATCCAAATGATTATGCTTCTCACGCAAATATGGCTCTTTCTTATGTAAGACTTTCAAAAGATGAATTGGCACTAATTGAATTCAGAAATGCATTTCAAATCAAACCTGATTTACACGATATAAAATTTGACTACGCTAATCTTCTTGCAGATATGGGTCAAACAAATAATGCTATAAATATGTACAGAGAATACATCCAGCATTATCCTAAAAACGCAAAAGCATACTTTAATTTGGGTATTGTTTATCAAAAAAATACTCAATATGCAGAAGCTATTGAAGCATACAGAACTTCGCTTGAGTTAGAACCTTCAAATACAGATGTAAAAAAAGAACTTGCAAGAACTTACCATCTTTGTAAAAACTATGAAGATGCAATAAAAATATACGATGAACTCTTATT
>JAZSES010000171.1:0-3084 GCA_045531805.1 Candidatus Limenecus sp.
AGAAACCCAAAAGTGAACGAATATTATAAAAAAGATTTATATAAAATATTAGATGTTGAGCCAGAAAGCGATGTCTCAAAAATTAAAGCTGCATACAGAAAACAAGCTCGTATTTGGCACCCTGATGTAAATGACAACTCAAAAGAAAGTATTTTACGTTTTAAAGAAATAACTGAAGCCTATGAAGTCCTCACGGACACACAAAAAAGAAGTCAATATGACATTATAAAAGGCTTTAATTCAAGAAAAGAATATAGCTATTCATCATCAACAAAAGCAAAAGAACAAACTGCAAAAAAAGCCTATTCTGAAACCAACACAAAATCTCAAAAAGCATCGTCATTTGAACAACCAAAAACGAAACCTCAATCCCAGACAAATAAAAAACAAGAAGAAAAAGGGTCATTTTCACAAGTTTTTGAAAATATTTTAGACGGCATTTTTACAACAAATTCAAACAAAACACAGAAGCCTAAACAGCAAAAAACTGAGCCCAAACAGCACAAAACAAAAGCAAAATCTGAAAACGGAAAAGATATTAACTTAAATGTTAATATAAAAATGTCAGAAGCCATTGTTGGAACAAACAGAACAATTAACGTTCTTCACACAGAACGTTGCCCTAAATGCGATGGAAGACGTTTCATTAATGGAAACAAATGTCCTTTATGCAAAGGTTCAGGTGAAATTTCTGTACATAAAAAGCTAAACGTAAAAATTCCAGCTGGAATAAAAAAAGGTGCAAAAATTCGTGTTGCAAATGAAGGTAATAAAGGCTACAACGGTGGAAAAAACGGTGACTTATATCTTCACATAGAAATAGAAGAAACGCCATTTTTTAAATATGAAGGTCTAAATGTAATATGTGAAGTCCCAATAACACCATTTGAGGCGGTACTAGGCACAAATATTGATATACCTACACTTTGTGGCAACATATCTATGAAAATACCACCAAACACAACTACTGGACAAAAATTCAGACTATCTGAACAAGGTGTATATGACGAAAAAAAACGCAAAAAAGGCGACCAAATTGTAACAGTAAAAATTGTCATACCCCAAAATTTATCAACAAAAGAAATTGAACTTTACGAACAATTAAAAAAAATATCAACAACAAACGTTAGGGAGAATTTATTAAATGACTAAAGAGAGAAAAGCAAAAATCAATGAGATTTTTGACTCTATACAAGGAGAAGGTCCTTATATAGGCTACAGACAAATTTTTGTAAGATTTTGTGGCTGCAACTTATTGTGCGACTACTGTGACACCGAATTTAACAAAGGTGAAGATTTGTCATCTGAAGAACTTATAAAAAGAATTAAAAAATTTGACCTAACAAATGTACACTCTATCAGCCTAACAGGTGGAGAACCGTTGTTGCATTATGAATTTTTAAGAGATTTTTTACCAAAACTCAAAGAAGAAAATATAAAGATTTATCTAGAAACGAACGGAACTTTAACAAAATCTCTTGAACAAATTATTGATTATATCGATATAATTTCAATGGATTTTAAAATCAACTCTTGTGCAAAAATTGGTGAACTTTACGCTCAACATAAAAATTTTTTAGATATACTTCAAAATCAAAACAAAGAAGTTTTTGCCAAAATAGTTTTTGACGAAAAAATACAAGATTTTGAAATAAATGAAAGTATTGAATTAGCACAAAAATACAATATACCAATAATTATCCAACCTAAAATGAATGGAAATGAAATTGGTGTTTCTCACAGTAAAATAATAGAAGTCTTTGAAAAATTTAATAGAAAATATAAAAACACAAGAATGATTGGACAAGTTCACAAATTCTTTGAAATAAGATAAAATCACAATAAAGAGAAAAAGAAGAGAGCAAAAAGGAGGAAATATGAAAAAGACTATTGGACTACTATTGTCATTTGCAATTATGTCTACTGCATCAATAGCAAGCGCTGCATCATACAACCAATCAACAAATTGGTTTGATACGGCAAATATCAAACACCTAAATACAATTGGACAAAACATTGCAAAAGCAAATAATATGCCAACAAATGTTGAATTTAAAGTTACAGATAATGAAAACATGAATACAGCAACCGCAGCAACTGCTGAAGTTGTTTACATTTATAATGGTAATCTAAAATATGTTGAAAACGACAACGAACTAGCAGCAGTAGTTGCTCACGAAATTGGTCATTTGGTAAACGGACACAATGCAAAATCATCATTGTTAAATTCTGCAATTGCATCAATCAACCCACAAACAACTACTGAAAAAGGTGCTACTACAGTAAGTCTGTTAAAAAGTATTTCATCAAACTCAATAAGTAAAGAAAATGAAAAAGAAGCAGATATCACTGCAGTTGATTTACTAATGAAAGCAAGCTACAACCCACTTGCACTAATATCAGTAGTATACAAATCTGATGCAGAAAAAACTGGAGGCCTACTTGATGACAAATTATCTTGCGAAGATAGAGTTATGTACATCTACGACTACGCAAATTACAACTATCCAGAAAAAGTAAAAGCTGATTACAAGACTGCCTCTTACCAAAAAGCATCAACCTTGATTAATGCAAATATTCAACTAAGAAACCTTAGTAAATCAAAAGTTGCAAAAGTTGAAAAAACACAAAAGAAACTCCAGAAAGAAAAACTAAAAAGAATTAAAAATATGGCAAAATCAACAAACCCTTGGAGTTCAGCTTATAGTATGGTACAACTTTCTACAACAACAAAATAGTGTAAAGATTACTTAATAAAGTACGTTAAAAAAGCAATATTATTTCTTGAATAACCTTTCTAAACTTAAGTGTAAAGTGAAGAAAGGTTATTTTTATGCGATTTGGATTAGATCAACACGTAAATAAGTTGCAAACAAAAGCAGCATGTTATCTACAAAATAGGACACTAGGCGGTGTTACCAAAGAAAGTGCAACAACTGCTATTGAAGTTGCAGTAAAAGATTCTCTGGAAATCGGTGAACAAGCTGCAGCAAAAATTGAACGCCAAATGGCAAATGAACTTGAAAACACAAATGTACTAAAAAAAACGCTAGAAAATAGAGTTTCTATACAAGTCGGAGGCCA
>JAZSES010000024.1:0-7250 GCA_045531805.1 Candidatus Limenecus sp.
TTTAAATCCTTAATAACTTTTAAAGCAAGTGGACTAGCATCTGCTTTTTCTGTACGCATGTACGCTGATGCAAGGTACACAATGTCCTTCTTGTGTTCTTCTGGTACTTTCTTAGGGTCAACATAGAAAATACGGTTATAATGCTGCATGAAATAAGGCTCAATAACCTGTTCATTCTCTTCTGTAATTGGTACAGTTGTGTAGAAATTGTACGTACCCATTCGAGGGTTAGATGCAATTACATTTTGGAACATCTGAAGTAATTTTCTACGGTCAGGTAAACCTGTTTCTTTATCTTTGAAAACTGCTGGCGCAACATGTTCTAATAAGAATCCAGCTGCAGCTTCATCGTAATCATCAAGAGCTCCCTGTAATGCTTTCCATTTCAGGAATTCTGCAAGACCCCAGTCAATGATAGCTGGGTGATTCAATGATTTAGCTGTGTTAGGACCATACATACATGATAGTGTACCACCTGATGCAGCTTCAATCTTGATATCTACGGTACTGTTTCCAGTATGAGATACAACTTCACCTTCCCATCTATTATTTGCATCTTTAGATACAATAAAGATTGGTTCAGGTTCAATACCTACGTGAATTGCTTCAGCTTCTCTGTTGAGAATCTGTTCATTTAATATCTCATCGAATACTGTATAAAGACCATCAGTATTAGTAGATACTACTTTTGCACCTTCCAGCGACTGAGCCTGTCCAATACGCCATGTGAATAACTGACCAATGATTCTCATTGCTGTAATACGGTTATTCATACGAATTGGAGTATTGTATGTTACATCAGCAGCACCAGAAGCTGAGTTAAGAATCAACTTCGTACCATTTCTCATGACACTATATAGGTCTCTTTCTTCTGCAGATAAAGACTTATCTTTCATAAGCTTACCGAATTTCTCTTTGTTGCCGAAGATTTCAGCATAACGGTCGTAACCAAGACCAGGATTTTCAAATGCTGACATGTTAATCAACATTGATGGATAATAAGATGTAAAGTCTTCATGGTTTGTTGGACCAAAAGATGTAATTACATACTTTTTGTCAAGTTTAATGTTACCTTCCTTGTCCATCTTAAAGATTTCTGGAGTCTTAGGATTTTCAAATTCAGGTTTAAATGTAGCAAGACCCTGTTCTGCTTGTTTTAATGTGCAACTTGATTTAACGAACATTGATACAGGATATTCAACACCATCAATGTCAAGGAATTTTCTCTTTTTAGCTTTACCTTTTTCGTTAATTTCAATTAACATCTGGGAGGCAGTGCCGTATAATTCTTTAGCACGAACAAAAATCTGCTGACGCTCTTCAAATTGTTTCACATGATATCTGTAAAGTTCCAAGTTGAATTCTGCTCCGTGCAAGCCTCCAACTGAGAATGTAACATAACAGCTAGAAATGTTACCATCTGGTCCCATATAAGGTACGTTAATCTTTTCAGAAAAATTCTTCAAATCATCAACTAACTCAGGATTATCAGGAGCATGTGTTGCATTGAAATCTCTACCTTCAATGTTGCGATACATTGCAATCATACGATAAAGGCCAGCAATAATCTTTTCGCCTTCAGGTCCATTAACACGAGGTACTAATCTTTGCTGAATGAATTTTTCTGTTTCATCAAGTACGTTTACTCTAGGAATTCCTAATTCCTTTGATTTCTTTTCAGATGGGTACATGAAAGAAACACAAGGTTCATCAGTAAGGCTACCATAAGGACACAAACAAGATGCAGCAAGCTGTGCTGATGAAGAGTTAATTGTATGTCGATTGTTCTTTACCTTTTCAGGACGAACATCAGGTTCATATAACTTGATAGTTTCTGGTACCTGAATATCAACATATGTCTTGGTACCATTATCCCATTTGCGAGATGCAACCATGTTTCCTGTTTCTTCTTCTTTCTGTTCAAATACTAATTCAGGATAATCAAGTAACATCTGACGCTTTAATTGGAACGTAGCAAGGTAATTCTTATCATAAAACAGATTCTTTAAGTTTACACAGTCTGATACGTTATAAGCTAATAATGAAGCTATACCAGTTAATCTCCATGTTCTAATATGAGCTTCAACCTGTTGGTCAGTAAGCTGGGATACGTATTGTGTAATATTTAGCATACGCTGCTGTTCTGTTAAATGAGATACATTAGTCATATGATTGTCAATCATATACTTTAAGAATGCAGGATGATACTTAAAGTCTAATAATGTTGCTCTTGCATTTTGACCTTGTGTTCTATCTGAAAGGTCTTCTTCTGATTCAAGAATCTGGTAACCACTCATGCCAAGTAATCTCTTTAAACCTACTTTTGTCTGCTTTTCATTGAGACGTGCTACGTCAATATGACGTCCTGAATTAACCATATTACGTCTAATATAAAAAGCAGGATTTGTGTTATTGAAACGTTCGTTTTTAAGTTTAACACCACCAATTTCAATGATTTCAAGGTTTGTAGGTGTTGATTTATCAACTGTTACCCAACGTAATCTATCAGGCATGTTGTTGATAAATCTGCCGTCAAATAATTCATCATTGTAGTTTCTCATGATATGAGGCTCTGTAGGTCTAAACATTGGTCTATCAGTGTATCTTCCAGGAAATACCTCTGCAAAATACATGGACATAATGGTATCATCATAATTGAGAGAGTTGTAACCCATAAGATATGGGTGAATATTTTCATCATATGTGCTATCAATATCTCTCACAATAGGAAATGTATAATTTTCATGAAGATACGTATCACCGTCACAACCAAACAGTTTAGCCATTCTGATATTTGCGGCTTCTTCGTATAAGTTGTAAAAACGAACATTACCATTAAAGTTCTTATTCTTGTCCTTAATTTCAGCAATAATTTGAGTTTCCTGAATTGTTGTAAAGGACTGGTTGTTGTTGATATTAGAATCTAAAAGATAGTAAATCTCTAAGGTTTCATCTTTTTCACTATATGCAACAAGTGAAAAGATATCCTTTAATGACTCAATATCATAATAAATGTTATTGGATTTTCCTTTTGCCATTACTAATTACCTCTATTCTAATGATTTGTTTAAGCCTAATAATTGCTCAAACTTTTCAATTATTTGTTCGGTTGACCAATCAGTCATAATGTAGTCATAATCGGGGTTTATAGAATTGATACCATTCACACATTTGATTGCCGTACCACCATTATCTCGCCAATGTTTAATGTTTTTGGGATAATCATCAACGAGATAATCGTCTTCTGTTAATTCCCATAAACAGTTACTAACAGCGTCATGTTTTGGTACAGATACACAGAAGAAATCTTCTTCTTCAAAATTGTCAATATGACAGTCACACCAATAATATTTATCTAATGTGTGTTCTGCTTGGCATAATCCTACTGGAATACTGGTTAGTATTTTGATTGCAACTTCATTTGAACCTTTGTATTTGTTATAAAGATAGTTCACAGCTGCTATTACATTTGTATGAGCAGGTAAATATCTAAAAACATGTCGTCCTAATTGTAAGAACGGCGGCGTTTCATCTTTATTTTCAGATACAAATAAAGATAAGTCGTATACAGCTGCTGTTCCATCTAAGTCTATGTATAGGGTTTTCATGCATTTTCCTCCTCATCAGTGTTTGTCGCTGGTGTGGCTCTTAGAATACCTCTATAATTGACTTTAGGACTATCAAATTCACAAATCCTTGTCGGATTATTACCTCGATAGGATTTTGATTTCCAATCTACTAAGTTGTAGTCAAGTATCAAAGGTTCAGGGTCACCAATATTTGTACTCGAAGTTTTAACCTGATAATCTTTCGATACACAATACCACATTTTATCGTTTTTGATTATTTGTAATAAATCATTTACAAATGTGGTTTTACCTAAAACTGTACCTGATGGTGAATTAAGTTTGAACCAACTCTTATACAAATCGTATAAGAATGTGAAAGGGAGCATGTCCCATACAAATTCGGTTCTAAGTTCATCCCAAAATTGACGTACAGGGTCGTTGAATTCCTTATATTCTGTCAAAGCTTTCATACAGCTTCTAGGTTCAGATAATGAATAATAGTTCATTTCAAGGACACGTTTCAAAATGTATTCTAATACGTCCTGTCTATGCAGGTATTCATTCTTGATGTATTTACGTTCAGCACCAGTGAAGCATTTGGTCATTGGTATGAACAACTGTCTACGATAAAATGAATCAGACTTGTCCTTAATTTTAGGAAATTCATTTAGACACTGTACCATAAATCCATAAAATTGGAATGAAATAGGTGTCTTAAATTTTCTGTTGATAGGTATGACATCGTTGGTAATAACTGATTTTAAGTTACCAGCTTTGTCAATAAACGTTCCTACGTCGTTTTCGTCAACTATAATAGCTGACGCTCTTGTCAAAGGCTCCAATGCAAAATCCTTTCCGAAATCAGCTAAAGGGATGGATGCGTAACAGGTATCTCCGCAAATTGAGCGCATGAGTTCACACAATGTACCTTTACCATTGTTACCTGTTTCTGAATATAACCAAGCCGATTTGTTCCAACGGACATTTGGTCGGATGATAGCACCAATGATTTCCCAAAGAAGATTTACTACTTCGTCATCATCGGAAAGTGATTTCATCCAGGATTCAGCATCCCAGTCTGTATTATCTTGAGGATTGTGGATTGTTATATTGATTGCATTCGGATTGTAAAAGACGGGTGATTTAGTAAGGAAAACTTTATTTTCATCAAATTCTTCCAAAGTTTTGGTAGCATAGTTGAAAATACCATTACCAACGGCAATTAAATCTTTGTCGTTGCATCTTCTTACTCTTGGAACTTTTCTTCTTAATGCTTTCATGATTTCATCGAAATCTTTACTTGTCATTGTATAGTTGAATTTGGCAGCTAATTTGTTGAATACATCTTCAGATGTTACGTATATTCCAATCATGGCATCATTACCAATATAGTGAGCTAGGTTTTCATCTACATAAATACCTAGTAAATCATATTCAGTATCAGAGTTATTTGGACAACAACAGATACGTTTGATTGAAAATACGCTTGCCATAATATCAGCTATTTGAGAAAAGTTGAGAGAATCGGGCATCTTCCATTTTTTGTCTTTATCACAAATAACGTTGTGCTCATCGAATGCTTCATGAACCTTTGCAAGAAGATTTTCTTCGATTGCATCTATATCAGAGGTCGAAGAAATTACCAATGAGCTTAGATACTCATCAGTGACTTTTTGCAATGTTTGATTTTTGGTCATGAATCTTAACTATCCTTTCTCATTTATCAGTCAATTATTACTATACCACTTTTTCTGAAAAATGACAACTGTTAATTTTGCACTAATTTTAAATTGAGATTTAGGTAAAATGGAAAATGTTAATTTCATGTATTTTCAACGCGATTATAATGTAGTCCAACATGTTTGGACAGGTTTATCTAATCGTTTCATTACCGTAATTTCGTCAGTTATAATATCTTTAGTGCGACGCATCATATAAAGAGCTTCGCTTAATATTTCAGCTTCGATTTCATTGATTTTTGAATCGTCACCATAAGCAAGTTCATTGAATTCTTTGATTATTGCTTTTAACTGATTTTCAGTTTCAAGCAACATTGGCTGAGTATAACCCTTATATTCTTGCTGCATAATTGCAACAACAGGTTCTAGTCTGATGTTTACATCAGGCATAATGTGCTGATATTTAACCTTATTGTAACGCTTCAGGTAACGTTGAAATTCAACATATTCGCTTTCAATGTTGATGTCAATTAAGGCTTTTTCTTCTTTAAGTTTTTCAGCAATAGTCTTTCGCTTCTTCTTTGAGGGTTCTTTGTTTTCCTCTTTTACTTCTGTAATGTCTCCCAAAGTGTGACACTCCTTTCTTAATTTGTTTTTATTATGATTATCACATCAGAATGATGTATAAGCAGTCATATTGTTGAGTGTTAAGTCTCCTCTGGTTACTCTTGTACCTCGACTGTCACAATAGAGCTCAACTTGTCGGTCCTGTCTTGTATCATTCTTATCCTTAGTTTTTAATGTGTTCAGAAATGCGTTTTCTGAGTAATAAGGCACATTAAAGGATTTGATATCTTTAATAAGTTCATCAATGGTATCAGCCCATGCCTGATGCCAACCAAAACTATGGAAACTACAATGGTCAAGTCTTTCATCGGGTATGGACGCTCTATATTTTTTCTGTTTTATTTCATCTTTTATATCTTCAGGAATTTCTGTAGTCCATGCCATACCATCACTATTTATCACATGTTCCCATGGTTTAGGCTTATGTTTGTTGATTATTGTATGCATATTATATAACCTCGTTATTTTGACCTGTATAGGGGTCATACTATGACCTGTTTATAGGTCACAGTATGATGATATGTTATTGTTTTAATCTTTCCAAAAACAATATAAGCAACCATGAGGGCATGATTGACGCGGTTTGAGTAATTCTGTTTTACATGACAGACAATGACACATCTTACGATTTTGAGGATTTGTATATAACGAATCGTCAAATTCAATATTAAGAATGTCAAGGTCTGTTTTGCTGATGCAACCTTCAATCTTAAATGTATTTGGAAATGCTTCAGCTAGTTTATCTTCAGCACATGTAGAAAACGTGTATGGATATTTGCTTAAAGTTTTACCCGTCATCATGAGTTGAGAATAATTTGGGTAAAAATTACCTCCGTAAAGTGGCTGTAAGCCGTTTTTAGCGTATCTTTCACGTACATGTGGATATTCGTCAATTAAACTCATTCTGAGCCTTATTTCGGCTTCTGGGAGGTTGAGAGCGTGGTAGTAGTTTAATACTTCTTCCACTTTATTAAGACCAGCCTCCGAAGGAAATATAGGGTCAATTCGTAAAACCATTTGTTTAGCAGGAAAACCTGCGTCAATGAGCTTTTTCATATTATCAAGCTGCACTTGGAAATTTGGAACATGAGGTTCTATTATCGTTCCACCCCAGCCTGTACATGTGCAATGAACAATGATTTTATGATTAGTCATCGCTGTTAGGACTTTTTGTGTGAACACAGGGTTAATGTTTTTTGTGATGAGTATCACACCATCGACTGTGTTAAGTTTTTGTTCCCAACGGTAATCAAGACCTGCATCGCCATATTCTGTTATACCAATTTTCATAAAATACCTCTTTCTTATAAAAAGTTAAGTTGATGAGTAATCATGACAGCTTGATAATTCAAAAATGTTGCGCCTGTCAACGGTC
>JAZSES010000364.1:0-6437 GCA_045531805.1 Candidatus Limenecus sp.
ACTGGCATTAATGTAAATTCTAATTCAGATGTAACGACGCAGTCATTAGTTAATTTTACAGTAATGACATAGTCTTTACCTGGATTATCTACACTATCACCGCAGTATGTTTCAAGCAATATATCCCAAAGTGTTTTACTATCACCATAGGTCGACTGTATACCTTTTAAATACTCTATTTCTTCATTAGTAATATTAAATAATATTTCAGCAGAGCTATTTTTAGATATTTCAGCGAAGCTATTTTTAGATGAATTATTATAAATGGATAATAGATAATGTCTATTTTTATTATTATTAGTTAGATAATTATATATCTCTTTTCGATAGGCCTTTAAATTCTCGTCATTTAACGATTCATCGTTTAATATATCTAATTTAAGTGTTTCTGGCAAAGTTATAGTTACGTTATTAAACGATTCTGTATCTTCACATAAGTCATGTAAATTAGTGTAATTAGTTATTGTTGGTGGGTAGTCAGTTTGTTTACATAATATTTTATTTTTTGATAACGTAACAACTAAATCGGAAGGTGACCAATGTTTAAGTTTACCTATTGTAACCGGCTCAGATGATATACTGCCGTCAGTGTACGTGAGATATTCATCAATACTGCCTCTAAATATTTTTGCTTTTACTGTTAATTCAGTTTCATTTTCAAATGATTTAGATGGTTCAGTTACTGCTTCACATTTAACAACATTGTTAATTATATTTACATAATTATTTCCTGAAGTAATTTCATAATTATCATACGACAATTTAGCGCTGCCATAATGACTATTTGATAATGTTGCTTGTTGTCCAGGTCTTAATATAGATTTATTAGAAGATACTGAATTATATCCAGGAGCTGTAGCCGTCACATTTAAAGTAGTATTTGGGTTGTTCTTATTAGAGTTAAATGTAAATACATTCTTTTTATCATCTGCATAAATACCATTGGAACTTAGTGTAATTGTGTCACCGCTAATTTTACAAATTATATTATTGCTAGTTACTCCATTTTTATACTTACTGTTGTTATCATTATTATTTGATATGTATATAGATGTAGAGTCACCTTGACAAAATGTAACTGAATTTTTAGACAATGACACGTTAATTTCTGGAGGGTCAGGCGGCGCTGGCGGAATATAGTCAGAATAATCTACATACATATGACATATTTGTCTATGCCACACCGTAGTGGTATCTCTAGTCCATTTTTCGCCTTCATTAGCCTGACAATAATAAGTTGTAGGATTACTGTTTGAATTAAGCCAGCACGATGACATATTAAATCTAGTAGTTACACCATGAGCTCTTAAGCCAACAAAGAAGTAATGTCCTGACTCAATTTTAACCGATAATCCGGATGCGCTAGCGCAATTGTCACCTATATTTCCATTAACTGCCGGTATAGTAACAGGTATATCGCCGTTTGGACCACCGCCTACAGAACTAAATGATATAGATGATGGTATAGACGTACCAATATCACCGCATTCAAAATATCCAGTGCCAGCACTGGATGAACCGCTTCCAGAATAAGCGGAAATTCCGACATATGCGACTAAACTATTTAAAACTATAGCTTTACCAGTATTATTGTAAAATAATGCACCCCATCCACAATAACCCCAGCTACCTCGGTAGAAAAAGGCTTGTCTTATAGATGTATCACTACTAATATTAGACCATACTGTGCCAGAATGGTTATATGGATATAATCTTCCCATAATAAGTATTCCTCAATTATAAAAATTTATTGCCACACTGCTCCGTAAACTTTATTTGCAGTTATTTCATTTGCTGATATGTTATGTGATTGTACATCATTCATCACAATTTTATCAGCAGATTGTAAATTAATTTCAAATTTTGGACCAGATACGTTACTAGATATTTGTAAAACATTATTTGCGCTTAACTCTACAGTAACATAATTGTTGTATTGATTACTTGGGTGATATATTCGTATACGCTCATGCGCAGATAAATTATTAATATCTGCGTTGTCTGTAACAGTTAAGTCTTTAATTGATGCATCTACGTCTACTTTTAAGTTATTAACTTTTATGTTGTCAGTTTTAAAATTACCTTCGCCATTAGTATCGACATAAAATGAAAATAAATCATTTAATATATTAATTGAATCTAAAACTTCTATAGATTCATGTATAACTTTAGTTTTAATATCACCATATTCATCTACATATTTAACAGTTATATCTTGACCCGTGTTAACTGATTTGGTTGTAAATTTTAAAATGCTTTCCCCATAAGTTTCTTCATAAACGCCATTAGCGTCACGCTTCATCAAACGTAACCCGCCTTTGTAACGAGTATCATATGATTTTTCCGCTGAAATTTGACCGTTAGTATCAATGTATTCTGTTTTTATATCACTATAATATTTTCCTTCTTCAAAGTTCGGGTCAATGTATAATTCAGCTTTGTATGGCGAGATCATTTCAAAATCATGATTTTTCTTACCGGGGTTTGGATTAAAATCTAAATCCAGTACAGTACCGACACTGATTGCACCCTTATCAATCATTAACTGATATAAACGATTTAATCTATTATATAATTGGTCTATAAATGAACCGTCCGCATTGCCGAGTCTATCTAAATCAATACAATTCATAATGTTTTTGTTATACACGTAGTAAGCTTGAATAGATTCATTTGCTTGACCGACATTTAATAATTTTATGTCAATGTGTCCTAACTTAATGCCGATGTCATAAAATCCGCAGGCTTTTGATTTCTCAAGTTCAGAAGCAACATCTTCATCATCGCCTACCCACAAATATAAACCGTCACAAATGCCTGTACCGCTATAAATTATTCGTAAGTATACGTGGAGTACAAAATCGTTTTCATTGTTAGGCGCGCCCCATACCACGTTAAAATTTCTTTCAAATGACATAGACATAATATCTGATACGTTGACATAATAGCCGTTACAATTACCTCGTCCACCAGGAATGGTCAATGTAAATTGTGTTGTATTAACCTTTACATTGCTATCCTTGTTTGATCTTGTAATTATACGATACCAGCTGTTATCCTTTGGCATTAGATTTATAATTTCATTTGATTCAGTATTTTCATTACTTCCTGATATATTTGGATTAAAATCGTCTGTAGACACTGCAGAAGATTTACTCAGTAAAACATTAAATAAATTACGTATATTAAATTCCGATGCGATAGCGCCGCCACGTAATGAATTTGCCATAGGATATATATAAGATATACTTGAATCAATAAATTTACTATTCAAAATTATGACCTCCAAATTGTAATAAATACTTTACTTTATATCGTCTAATTCAATAGTCGTAAATGGTGACTGGTTACTATATTCAGAGACTGGTTTAGTTACATATTTATAGTCTACGTTCCCTGCATCTAAATTGTCATTTAATGAATATACACCGATTTGCCAGTTTACAATCATAGTATCATTTTCAGATAATATTAATGGATTCTTTGGATCTAATAAAACTCGCGCTAAAAGTCTAGTGTTAATCCCTTTAGATTCAATATCCCCACTAAATAATCCTAACTCGGTTACAGTAATGCACTCAACAGATTCCCCAGTTTCATTATCAACTTCTAAAAATTTTTCTACAAGTGTAGGGTAACTTGATTGACGTGTGTCAGCATATATAAAATTAAATTGTGATTTTTCATCATAAAATGATAAATCATCTATATATAGTGTATGTCTAGCGAAACTATTACTGAGGTCTGATGATGAACTTATTTTAAAACTAATCTCGGTTATTTTATCATTTGAAGACGAACCGCTTCTAGCTAAAATTAAATTATTACCTTCATTATCAGCAAATAATTTGAACGGTACATGTACATATCTACCTTCTTGATTAACTGATACATCAGACTTTGGAATTTGATAGACATAGTTAACATTATTAACTTTTAAATTTAAAAGTATTTCTAAGTTATTTGTATCACTGGGCGCGCCAGTTATATTTTTTATATTTAATCTATTCCAAAATCTAATACCATCACCTTTAATTTGTAGCGACATATTGGGTTTAGTTGTTTTAAATCCAACATCAACAGTTCCAAAATTATTTATATTTAGTTTTAATTCAGCACTGTGACCTTTAGTTTCAGAAGCAAATTCATTTGATATTCTAAATGAATAATAACCAGTATTATTGTTCAAAGCGGACCAACTAAATTTAGTCTCGTCATCAAAGCTATCAATTAATTCGTTTATCGTAAATGTTTTGCCGAGTTCATTATCAAAATAAGTTTTATCAAATATCGTATCATTAACTAGAGTGTCCTTAGTGCTTAATGACTGATTAAATTGATAATAACCCTGTACGACTAATTCATAGGCATCTGATGCACTTGAATCACCTTTAACACTTTTCTGTATTAAAGAACGATGTCTATTATAATACGGTAATATCTCACTTCGTAAACAAGTATCTGAATATGATGGACTATAAATCGTATTATAAAAATTATTTGAATCAGATTCTGTAAATGTAGAATCAATTTTTCCGCATTCACTACCTGAATTACGATTAATACCTATATTACCAATACCGATATGAGTGGGTATGAATTCTCGTGCTTTGTCTTTATCATAACCAATATTATTTATCGTTGGTTTAAAGTCTCTAACAAATGTTTCTGTAAATTCACCGCGTAAAAATCGTATTATACCTTCGGTCATATTACGAGTAGCTTTATTGTGTTTAACTACTTCTTGTTTAATATTACCGTGTTTATCTAAAATTAGTGCTCTCACGTTTACTGGCATATCTATTACAGGTCCGGACAATGATGCACTTAGTAAATTATCATTAGTAATCATGATTGCTCCTCTGAATTTCTATATTTTTCATAACTTTCGAATATGATATCTGAATTTTTTGTTATGTCTTTAACATCTTTGGAAATTTGAGTATAATCTATTGGCAATAATTTCAATAATATTTTGCGCAGTGTATTAACTTCATACTCGCCAATTTCACCGTCACAATTCAAATCAAGCCAAGCAATATTATCATCAGCTACATATTCATATTTATAACTTGATTCATCTATCATATCACTTGAGCCAGATTCTTTATATTTGTTGCGTAAAACCCTTTTTAAATATGCTAAAGAATTTGCATCATATATTATAGTTCGAGGTGACTGACTATCATTTGAAATTTCACTTAGTTTAATTGGTTTGTAGTTATTCATACTTATACCAAAATTATTTTTGTCAGTAGTGTCGCCGCGATTTATTTGAGCTAAGTTAATATTTAAATTATTTATAGCGTTATCTGTATAATCATGCGCTGTAAATTTACGCTTATTTATTGTGGCAGTCATTCCTAACGCTAGTGAACTTTCAGGTTCAGGGAATTCAGTTTTTATTAATTCTAAAAATGAACCCACTGGTCTAACATATTTAAATAAGTCACGTACTTTAGATAAATCTTCTGAATAATAAATACGTATTATACCACGATCATAATCATAGAACATTTCTAAAAATTGTAATTGACTGACAGCTTTAATATAGGCCTCAGATGTAGGGTCATTCATTAATTGCGCATTCATGGATAATGCGGCAGCTAGTCGTAACCCAATCTCTGAACCCTTATTTTTAATCATTGTATTGAATTCAGACATTATTATACGATTCTCAATAACTGATAAACTATTATCATATCTATAACCAAGAAAGTCAGCCAACAAGGGTAAGAATTCTTTTTTACATGTTAGCGGGTCATATAACGATGTCCATTCATCAATGTCATATTTACAAGTATTTATTACTATGTCAAGTAGTTTTAAGAATACACGAAAATCTCGTGACTCTCGATATATTTCAGGAACTAAATTATTTATTCTAATCATGATTAATTGTCACCTAAATCATCGGGCATATTCGGAACAAGTATGTCAGACGCTAAAACTATTCCGCTCTCTTTTGTAGCTATAGTTTCAGTAGTGGCATAAACGAATAAAAGACCAGAGAGGTTAGCGTGCGTAACACTGCTATTAGACGTATTAAACTTTGTACTAATTAAGACTTTTTCAGTTTCGTCAGTACCCGGTATTTTTTGTTCAACAACTGGTATTTTAGGTGGTTGTTTAAACCAGGTTGACAAGTCTCTCTCTGTAGTAGTTATAGGTTTATCTCCATCCATAGCTATGTTACCATTGCCGTCATTTACGTAATATCTTATTGGGTCATTAAAATTATTTGGCTCATAGATATTCGAATCTGCAGTTGCAGTGTAATGTATGCTAGCTACTAAATTATATCTAAGTACTTCACTGTTATCAATTATTCTGGTTGAGTTTTTACCGTCGTTTGGATTCGTCCAAACTTCAAGATTTGGTTTATAATATAATTTATTATTTGTTTCATCCTTAATCCAGTTTGCTTTTGTAGAATG
>JAZSES010000197.1:0-3991 GCA_045531805.1 Candidatus Limenecus sp.
TTTTCATCAAAGTTTTTTAATTTATTAATTAACTTCAACATCTTAGAACGAGTTGATTCAATGCCTTTAACTCTTGTTGATAATATTATATCGGCGAAATCTGCTTGTTTTAGTCTTTCTAAGTATTCTTCTTGTTTTTCACCTTTTTTCATATCTGCTACAAAAACCTTAAGACCTTTGTTTTTCAATTCTTGTAAAAATGCATCTTTGGCTTTTGGCATTTCTTTATATCCAGCTTTATTGATTTTTCTTATATTTGAATAAATCATTTTATCAGATGACAATTGTGCTTTGAAACCATCTAGTAGCGTTGGACGAGTTGCTTGCACCTTCGGGGTGTACATTTTACCTTGCATACCCATAAATTTGCCAACTTGTTTAATATGCGATATTTGAACCATAAGCCTAACCTAATAAAATAACCTAACATATTAATAAAGTTATTTTTTCTAAATATATTGACTTTTTTTCAATAATTGTAAATAGTTGTTTACACGATTAGTAATAAAAAAAAGAGGTCATTTTGACCTCTTTTCCCTGTTTTACGTTATTTATTTAGTACTTGGTGAAACATTTATAAAGGGAACAGAACCGCCTAGCATATATTGTGGCATTTTGCCGTCCCATTTTTGTACGGCTTCATATTGTACAAGTGATTTATTCTGACTTAGTGCTTGAGCTCTTATTGCCATTGATTTTGCTTCTGCTTCAGCTGCAATAACCTTTTGTTTTGCTTCTTCTTGTACTTGTACTGTTTTGTTTTTTGCTTTTAAAGCTTCTTGTTCTGCCGTAACTTTGCTTTCAATTGCTCTTTCAAAAACATCTGAATAATTGATCTCTGTCATTTGGAAATCTGTTACGTTAATATAATTATCTTTTAATTGATTTTGAAGTTTGAATAGAATATCGCCTGTTGCTTTTTCTCTGTTTGCAATTAGGTCTTGTGCGTTCCATTTACCGATAATATCTTTGATTGTGCCTTCAACTACTGGAGTAAGAATTGTTCTTTGATAATCCATCCCTACTTCTTGGAATAATTTGTTGACATTTTGTGGTTGAACATTGAAGTTTATAACATATGTGATTTTTGCTTGTTGAATGTCTTTAGTGTAGACAGATGTTGGTAGTTCAGTTCTTTGTGTTTTTACGTTCATTGTTTTGAACTTTTGTATAAATGGAAATATTATGTGTAGGCCTTCTCCATAACTTTCTGGTTGGACCTCACCCAATCTAATTTTTATCCCTCTTTCACCTGGTCCTACCATTACAAATGGGTTACAAGTTACTAAAAAGCAAACTAGCATTGCCAAAATAACTATTGGTATTCCAAAAACTTTTTGGTTAATTTGTTTATTCATCTATTTTCTCCTTTTAATTTAGAGCTATTAGTGCAATGACACTATATACAACGGCTACAGTAAAAACGAAAATCCCAAATACTGTAAGCATTTGTTTTCCGTATTTTTGGTATAGATTTTCACCTTTTATGTAACAAAGTGTTAGTATACAAAGGTTAACAAGTAGTATCAGTGATAGTAACAAAAGTAATATTCTAAGTATCATTTTTTTATCCTTTCTGCCAATTATATTCATTTATTTAGTTTTTTTACATCGTGTATAAGATGGAATTACTTGTGTATGAATTTTTGTAACTATTTTTATTTGTACTGTCAATTTTAAATATTTAGAGTTATTTGAATTGGTGTAAGTACAATTTTGAGGTAAAAATGAATATAGGTTCTAATTATTTTAATTATTCACCGAATTTTGGTGCTCATGTAAAAATGCGTAAGCCAGTTACTGATGTGTTAGCAAATTCTGCAACAGTTGCTTCTGGTGGTGCTAGTTGTTTAGCATCTGCATCTTCCTCTGCTGATGTTTATCCGGGTTTCGTTCCTGATTCAGTTGTTGAGTCTAGTAGAGATTTTCTTCATTCTGAAAAAAGTGGAGTAGTTGAAGATGCTATTCCTGTTCAATCTACAGTTATCCCATCAGGTTTAGGCTCTATTGGTGCTAAATTAGTATATGATGGTGGGCAAGAACTCAAAAAAGACCTTAGTAATGATCCAGAATTAGCGCAACATTTAACTCCTGCGTTAAGTGCATCGGCACTTGCTGCATTGAGTTTATATGCTGGTGATTTACCTCTTGATGCCCTTGCTTCATCTTGTGATGATTGTAATGGCGATGGTTCTCGATATGATGATGCTCAGGATTCAGCTGCATCGTTAACAAGCAGTGGATATTCTTCACTAGCTACTGGTGTATGTAATTCAAGTGCTGCAGTTGGTAATTCATCAAATGATGATGACGGTGATTTGAAAATCCCTTCATAGATTTAAAATATTTGTATATAAGAAAAAAGAGGCTTTTGCCTCTTTTTTTTCTTAATATTTTTACATAATTAGTCAATTATTGACTTTCAGTTGTTTTGTTTAGTTAGTTAAAATTTAGGAGTTACAGATGTCAATAAGTAGTGTTAATTATCAAGTACAGTGTAAGCAAGAAAATAGACATATTGCCAGTCGTAATATTTCATTTGCAGGAAGGAAGTCTACTGAAAAAAGCTCTAATCAAGTTTTAGGTGGTGCTGAATATTCTTTCAGAGTTCTTGCCAATAAGTTTAATGATTTTTTTGAACCAAAGTTTAGTAAGAAAATTACTAATGATATTGCTGCATTAACCCCAAAGCAGGATAAAGTTTATTTGGAACAGTTAGGTGAAATTGGTAGAATTTATGGTTCTAAGAAAATCATCAACATCAATATTGAAGATGAAGTTCTTGAAAAAATTGCTAAAAAAGGTGATTCTGTTATTTTTATAATGAATCATAGCAATCAGTCAGAAGACCCACAAATGCTTGCTGTTTTGAATACTTTGCTTACAGAAGCATATAAGAAATGTGATTGTGACAAATTTCCTTTGCCCAAAATTATTCTAAATGAAGATATTTTGAAAACAATGAATCCAACTAGACGAAAGGCATTTGAAAATTTTGGCGCAATTGGCATTGATGCTAGTGTTGTTGGTGGTGACAAAGGGCTTAATGCCAGAGCTTTTTTCCCTTTGATGAAAGATTTTGTGAAAAACAATTCTAATATATTCATTTTTCCTGAGGGACGTTTGGCAGTAAGAAATGATTTAGATTTATTTCATAGGTTTCAACCAGGTGTTGCTAGTATGATTAATAAAATGCTTTCTTTGAAAAAAGAGGTAACCGTTGTACCTGTTGCCTTCGCTTACGGTAAAGGTGATTTAAAAAATTTGAACTCTATGCAAATTGGTACGCCTATTGATATTAAACGTAACGGTGATATTACAACTGTTACAAAAGGTGATATAGAAAAAGATAAAAATTCTCTTTTATATAACTTTTTTGATAAAAATAAAGACTCAGAAGACATTGTTTTAACATCTAAAGGTAAACCTGTTATGCAGAATGAAGTTACAGATTATTTAAAAACTATTCTTTGTGAGAATTTAGATATTAATTCTAAGATTGCTAAAGAAAAATTAAATGAACCATATGATGATGCAGATGTACAGATTTGCTAGTTTTTAGATTTGTTTATTATACTTTTCAGCGAATCGATTTGTTGCTTCAGGTCACTAATAATGGTTTCGTATTTTAGGTCAATTATTTCAATCTTCTTTTGTAATAATTCATCTTTTTTATTGAAATATTTTGACCTATTAATACTACCACCTAGTGTATATACATCTTTAGAATTTAGCGAGTCTAGGCTTTTGTTTATTGTTTGTTCTAATTTTGGTGTGTATTTTAAAACCTTGTTTTGTGTTGGCTTTGGAGTGCAAGCTATTAGTAAAGAATTTGCGCCTATTATTGTTCCTAGGATAGTTGTTTTGATTTTCATAAAAAACCTTTCATTTACATTTTAAGTAAAACACTTAATTATATTTTTTGCTAGTTCATTTAGCAATTTTTTTTATTTTGCGCTTTTATGTAAGTAAATTAATATGAAATCTTCTA
>JAZSES010000239.1:0-6398 GCA_045531805.1 Candidatus Limenecus sp.
GTGCCATAACCAACTAGGCGAATGGTGCATATATCTGCCACACTATCGTATGGCAGTTTATACTTAATCATCTACTGTCATACTATGTACAACATCAGAGATTTCAGAAACAATATCCTTAATAGAAGCATTTAATGCTGCACTATCCGTTGAAAGCTTACCAACTTGTGATGCTACTACAGCAAAGCCTTTACCTGATTCGCCTGCTCTTGCAGCTTCAATAGACGCATTTAAAGCTAAAATCTTCTGCTTGTTTTGAGTTGCATCAAGAAGCTTAGTTTTACTCATAATATCATTCACAAGAACTTCACAACGTTCTGTTCCATCTTTAAGCTTATGAAGCGTTTCATTTCTGTACTTCGCATTATACTCAGCATTGATAAAATGATTCATCACATCACCTAACAATTCTGCTGAAGCCCGAATTACATCTTCTGATTTAATAGTTACCTTGTGCAGAGCTTCGATATAATCATCTTCGTTTACACCAATTTCTCGTGCTACTTTCCTGAATGATTCTTCATCGGGTGCCTTAGGTAACACCTGTCCTCCTATAATAGAACCTACCTTTTCACCATTGATTACAAGGTCAATACCGAAATCAATCAGTCCAGCGTGACAATGGTAAACACCTTTACCTGTTCTGTCACATTCCTCACATCGTTTGCAACCTTCGCTACTACCTCTTGTGAGCTTAATACAAAAATCCGTAAAATTGTAGCAATCTGATATGTAAGAACCATCATCTCCTACTGCTACTGTTGCCAAGCCTGTAGATTTTGCCCAATTGTTCATAATCTTTTCGAACTTGGTCATGTCACAAAAATCAGCTATTTTCATAATTTTAACCTTTCGAAAGTGTATTTTCCTCTAACGAGAAGAGCACATGAAGGGATTCGAACCCTCGATTCCTGCTTGGAAGGCAGGCGTGTTAGCCGCTGACACTACACATGCATTATAAAATTACAACGCCCCAGACGGGTGCTGACCCCGCTATCTCCACCGTGACAGGGTGGCGACTCTGCTGTTTGTCCTCAAGGGCATAAATTAGAAAGTTGACGAATCTTTCTGAAATCTTATCACGTCACTATAAGATTCACCTTCATAAGGCTAATCCGTGGAGTAGGACTTGAACCTACAAGAGCCGAAGCCAACGATTTTACAGACCGCACCGCTACCAATTACGGGACTATCCACGGTTACTAATAATCAATATAATAATAATATTCAGGTTCCATAATATCAACTCCTTTGTTATTTTCTTTCACAACATTTTTGTTGCAAGCCCCGCATCCCTGGAATCGAACCAAGCGTCTCTCAGACAGCTGATTAAAAAACTGAGTGTTTTCCCATGAAAACTTGATGGGGATAGGGTGAAGGATGAGACTTGAACTCACACAGGATTACTCCTATCGGAACCACAATCCGACGTGTCTACCAATTCCACCACCAACACCATAATATCTATTATTATTGTTTCAATACACACCCACACATGTGGGTGACCTCTTTTATGAAGCTAAAGCCCAATAACCATATCTGGTATTCACAAGTATACCCTTATTCTTCAAATGCTGGTGCATTGTACGAATATGGTGCTTATAATCTTCATATTTCTCATCAACAGCAAATAATTCTACTGCTAAATCGTAAAGGTCTGAAGTGCTAAGCTCTCCTTGAGCTTCATAAACAAAAATGCCAATCATGTCTTTTTCTGTCATAATACTAATCTCCTTTTCAACCGTTTTTGATTTTATTATACTATAAAATCTACCGTAAAATCTACGGACAAACTTACTGAAATTCAGTCTATGACAACTATTTCATGACATTACCTTTTGTCTCAATAGACGTTGTCGTTTTACTCACATACGTGTCGTAAAAATCTGAACAACCTATAAAAATTGACTTTTGTGCAACTTTCACAATACATTATGATACTGTGTCCCAACATAGTTTCATTAACATCTTGTATTCCTTTGCACTAGAATCTTCAGTGATTTTTGAGTGTCTTATCTTTCGATTATACTCACGTCTACGACGCTTCATATCAAATCTACATTCTCTACGATACCATGAACGGTTATACACACGTTCTCTCGTTCTTGTCATACTCATATTCTCACCTCATAATAAGTAAAACAATCAACTGCTATACTCACTAAAATATACATTTCAATACATATCCATCACTGGATAATACCCGCACTGGGATTCGAACCCAGGACCTTCTGATTAAGAGTCAGCTGCTCTAACCATCTGAGCTATACAGGTTCATTACTGTGAATTTTACAGTAACCTGACGGCATCACTACCACCAGCTAGTGCGCCTGACAGGATTCGAACCTGCGGTATACGAGTTAAAAGCTCGCTGCCATACCACTTGGCTACAGACGCTTACTTATTTTGGTTTTCGTGATTTCTGTTTTCGTTTCTTCATGATAATCATTTCCTTTCAATTTATTTAATAACGACTCTGACCCGATTCGAACGGGCGTCCTCCTGATAGACAGTCAGGCGAAATAACCACTCTCCCACAGAGCCATATGTAATTTACATGTGATATTTCACATAAATCCTGCCGCTGGGAATCGAACCCAGTTGGTCACAATGACTACGGATTTACAGTCCGCCCCGTCTCCATATCGGTCTACGACAGGTTAATCATAATCAGTATAATAATACTCAGGTTCCATATTCATCTCTCCTTTATTTTATATTCAACTACAAATTGTTGAGTCGGAGTAGTGGGACTCGAACCCACAGCCTCGTGGTCCCAAACCACGCCATCTGCCAAATTGATATACACTCCGATTAACACCTGTTTCACAGGTAAATGCAGGATGAGAGATTCGAACTCCCGACTTCCAACTTGTAAGGATGGCACTCTCCCAGCTGAGTTAATCCTGCATAATTACGCTTTTACAAGCGGCAATGGTGACACTAAGCTACGCTGAAATACATCAGACTCTTCCCCGACGTTTTACCCATTGCTATCTTGATAGAGTGCAATTCTATCAAGCCTTAGGCGTAAGTTTTTCACATAACTGATAATGCACATCAGATATGTATGCTGCGTGGAGAATGTGGGAATCGAACCCACCTGATTTTCTGTTTGCAAAACAGATGACCACTCCTTGCAGTCCCAAACCCCAAATATGAGCCTAACCTTCGTACTCACTTGTGTACCCCATATCAGTAACTATCAGTGATGCCTCACCTTTGGTACACTTCCTACCCGTGGAACTGGAGGGGTTTGAACCCTCGAACCCCTTGCTTGCAAGGCAAGTGCTCTCCCAACTGAGCTACAGCCCCAAAATCACAAACGATGAACCAGGCATCGCCTGTAACAGTGGTCGATGACAGTTTTGAGCTGCCGACACCTTGGGCTTCAACCAAGTGCTCTACCTCTGAGCTAATCGACCCTAGTGGACGGTGTCGGTTTCGAACCGACCTCTGTAGATTTTCAGTCTACTGCGTTCACCAGATTCGCCTACCGTCCTTAACGAACGGCACTAAATCGACTTTTCATAATAACATTTCCTCTCTTATTTCAAAAATTCAATACATTCGGCAACCTTTGCATGAAACGCATCCAAAACAACATCTAACGTGATAATCTTATTATCATTGGCGTCCACAGAAACATTGTATAAATACGGAATGTCTTCGTGGAACTTTTCCTTTGTATGAAGATGTCCATGCAGGTTAATAAGACAGGTATCTGGATTACTTTCCAAAGATGCTACATGTGTGATGTAATGACTCAAATAGAAACGACGTTTCTTGTAATCAATTATATCTGCATAGTTCACATCTATACCAAGTGACTTATAAAAATCAACCTTCTCATCGGTATCATGATTACCTATCAGCAGATGCTTAGTTCCTGGTAAGCTCTTAACTAACTGCTCAATAGCATCATAATCAGTACCTAAACAGAAATCACCAACGATATAAATATCATCCTGTTTTGCTACGTTTCCTAACCATTCCTGTTTATAACAGTCCATCATAGCTTGAACCGATTTAAAACCTCTCGGTCCATAGATAAATCCTCTATCATGAAACATATGCAAATCGCTGGTTAAATGTATCATACAGGTTCCTCCGTATGTTGTTATTTTTTTAGTTACAACGGGTGCCTGTTCCGTTGAAACTTAACGGGAACTGAAGGGTTCGAACCTTCGACCTCCTGATTAACAGTCAGGCGCTACCACCAGCTGAGCTAAGCTCCCAAATATGTAATAAAAAATCGCCTACAAGTTAGTTTCCTACTCATAGACGATGTGCGTGAATGTATCTAATTAGGTTGTGCCTGTGGATTATCTAAAAACCCTACAGGTTTTACTAATCCTACCTATTTTCAACATCGCAATCGTCCATTTTCAGGTTCAATATACCCAAATGTAGCTATAGTAATATCGTGTAAATCCGCGAGATTCAAAGCAAAATTAGGGCGCACTTCATTAAGCATACCAAATGTATACGCATTAGCCACTGTATTATGTTTCTTCATCTCTACTGATTTCATCATAGCTATCATTTCCTTTCAATTTATTTTGTGTTACAAAAGAATAAGAAGTGCATATTTTTTATCTGACGCAGCAATCACTAAGAGATTGTTTTGTTCCGACCGTCGGCGGTGTACAATTTAGCATTGCCACCAATGGCGTATCGGTTCAATCTAGCGAGTTACTCATCTTGCGATTTTCCCACCACTTGATTTCTGTTATTCGTCAGACAAAAGACAGGCACTTCTTTCATCTGTGACCAGTATACTACATTCATTTTTGAAAGTCAACACTTTTTGAAAACTTTTTTAATTTTTTTTCAACTTTTTCAAAAACATGTTGTAACTGCTCTTCATGATTATAGTATACTCATTTATGAGCAGTTTGTCAATAGAATTTGAAAAAATAAATCAATTATTTCAATCACCATAATTAAACACGTTTAGAAATCATGGAATGATTTCGGTTTTTACTCTGGATAGGTGGAGTAAGATAGGTTAGAATCCTGTAGCCGAAGAGGTTCTCCAGTTGTGTGAGTACCATCAATCCAACCATATTAGATTCTTGCTATGACCAAACCTTGCGGTCAAAATAGCAAGTAAGATGGGTTAAAAACCCATTACCCGACGAGGGAAACGCAGAGTTACTGCAATATGCAAGGGTAATATGTCTGAGATAATCCAAAAGGATAGACTCAGAACAGGTGATACTAAACGCGTTAGTTATCACCTGTATAAATAAGACCTCCTTCAGCTCTCTACTGATGATAACATCGGTAGGGAGCTTTTTTTTCAAGAAAACCTACACACTTGTTCATTTAATCACAATACTCTATATTCTTTAACCATGTTGCTAAAAAAGTACCTTCATCAATACCATATAATTCATTAAAAACTGCAGCTAACTCCTGTTGGCTTCCAGGTCCATAGTTTCTAATGACATCCATAACCTGTTCATCCCTGTCAACTACACCTATATCTAATAACGGCATTCTGGATATAGCAACATTCTTTGGTAACCAATGCGATGTCTTACGCAAGAAATTATGAAGTTCATATTCATTATGAATATCATACATTACCATTAACTCTTCATAATTTCTGAATAATTTCAATGTTGAAATCGTAACATCTTGATAACCTTTAAACTCTATATAATCAAAGAAATATACCAAATCCTTAGACGCTAAATCATAATATCTTACATTATGACCTCTTGATAGCAACAATTTGTACTGCAATACTCTCGTACAATAAGCTTCAAATGAATGTAATGACATATTACAATCAATTTTGTGGTCCAAATGATTATCTTTACAATATGCCGTAAATTCATATAATAACTCTGCAGCACTACATTCTTTATCACTATGATGATGTTTCAATAATGCTTCAACTAAACCTGCTACCGTACATGGTACTACCATACCATACACTTCTATCATATCTTTGATGAACAATGCTGACAAATTGTCTCTAAATTCTGGAGCCAAATTTTCATCTTTCATCATCTCAGACAATCCTAATGTACCCCTTTTGGCTATCAAATTCACATAATTATAGACTCTCTCATCTACTCCAAATATGGCTACAAATTCATCCTTCTGAATATCATATGTACTGAACCAATATTTATAACTATCCTCATGCAACTGAGGTTTATTTGCCAAAATATTATGCACAATCTGATTCACACGTTGCCTTGTGACATTTGATTGTTTTGATATTTCGTCAAGCGTCTTACCATTCAATCTCTCTTTAATAAACAAACGATTACGAGAATCATCTATTGTCTCTATATAATCAAAAACAGAATCATACATATATACATACTTATCATTACGCATGAAAATCTTGTTATTATCTAATAAATAAGAAATCAACT
>JAZSES010000128.1:0-3032 GCA_045531805.1 Candidatus Limenecus sp.
AAACACTGGTCAGCGTTTGCTTTACCGTCAGCAATGTTTCTCATATCAGCAAATACCTTTTCGGTAATTTCCAAAGAACCAATATGAGTTCCAGGAAGTATCAAATAACTCATCTGACCTTTTTCCGTCAAGGTAATCTTACCTTTCGACTCTTTAATCAAAGAATCAGCTGATTTATCATTCGAAACTTCTGCAAATGTGCTAGTTCTTGTAGCACCAGTACCTACATCTCTCTTTTCCAACTGTTTCATTAACCACTTCACTGTTGGAACTGGAGGCTTCGGTGGGAAACCTTCATGGATAAATGGACTTGCCACACTACCAAGAAGTTTACAAGAAATATCATCATCGTCATCATTCGGGTCAGTATAAATCAACTTATAACCAATAGATGTCATTTGATTTGCCGAACCCTTAAATGTAGGATAATCCTGAAGATGTCCTGTTTGATGTTTATAACAATAATCCTCACACAGCATTGCTAAGTAGTTTTTAGCAAGAATCTCGTAAATCTCCTTTGCACCCACACCATACTTAGCTAAGGAATCAAGGTTTGGAGGGACATTGGTTCCAGGGCGGTTCGCACCATGGGCACAACCAACCTTAACATGGGTACTTCTTGGAACCCTATGAGTAAGAACCGAAGTATCAACTCCCACTACAGCTGCAATCTTATCTACCAAAGGTAATAACTCATTAAACTGCTCTGGTGTGATGTACTTGTCTTCTGTTCTTGGATAAGATACCACCTGATTTTCATACATCTTCTGATACGTATCAAGAACCTGCTTAGGTTTGATACCTTTTGTACTCAAATGTGCTGATAATGAAGCAAGGTCAATCAGCTTCGGAGGTGGTGTTCTCTTATCTTCTGTCGAGTCCACAATTACATTAGAATTGTGATACTTCTGAACCATTTCTGCTTTGTTCGGAAGTTGTGGCTCATTAGGGTCACTAAATGTGTTTCCATTTTCGTCCTTAAAACGCCACTGATAAAACGGAATCTTCTTATATTCGGCAACAGCCTTTAATCCGTCACCTGTGATAATTGTCATTGCTGACTTTAATCTACCCTGACGGAGCTTCTGTCCCGTCAAACATGTAGCAATTCGTGTGAACTGCATCGACATGAAATCCCACTTGGACCGATAATATGACTTCAAATAATCAGGGTCCTGAAGCATAGATGGGATTTGTTTTCTTGTTTTAAATGCCTTCTGAATAGAAGCTGGAGCCTCATCTGTGAAATAAAATCTTGACCAAACCCTTGGTCTCAAACCAAGCTCATCAAGAATCTCCCAAGCCAATAACTCACCTTCACCAGAAGGGTCCACATCAGTTGCAATTGCAATTTCATCGCAATTCATCAAACCATTTCTGATATTGTTCAACACATCATTTGTATCAGGCTTTTGCACTCTCTTCCAACTAAAATCAGTTTCATCCCATGGAAGATTATCCAGACGCCATTTACCGTACTTTTCAGTTAAAGATGACGGTACCTGTTTTGACGGGTCAACAAATTCAAAAATATGACCTACTGACGCAACAATTACATATTCTGTTCCGTCATAAGTACCTTTTAAACCACCCAATGCTTTAGCAAAATTTCTAGCAGCAGATGGCTTCTCGCAAAGAATACCTAACATTTGACATCCTCTCTTTCTTTTTAATACACATTCACTTACATGAACAATTTATCTAATAGGAACACCCGCTTTTATCCGTGCTTGTTCACGAATTTTATCACAAGTAACTTCCAAATTAGTTTCTACTTCTTCGATTCCAGGCGCACTAAAATCAATATCGCTTGGTCTATTTGGATTAGTAGTATTAAAACCTGCACGGTCATAAATCAAATATGAAACACCGCGGGAAATATCATCACTAACATCTGATAATCGAGACATCAATGATAACAAACGTTTCATATTACCATCCATAGTCTGCATATTCTTATAACTATCAAAACGCTTTGATAATTCAATTACATCATCTGGTACATCACTATAATCAATATCAGCATTACGGTCACGATTTGCATATACAAATGCTTGTAATGCTTTATTATTAGGTAATGTAGAATCACCAAGTGCTAATTTACACATTTCAATCAAACTCTTAGGAAAATCTCTGATTTGAACTGGAGCATTAGGACTCTTAGTTGAACGCCGACCTACTGTCTGTGCTTTTGTATCACTACGAGGAATCTTACGTTCATATGTAATACCAGGATTAACTTCTTGTATAGGTGTTTCTTCTTTAACAGATGATTCCTCTGAATTTTTCTTAGCTGTTTCTTCCGCTAATTTCAAAGCTTCTTCTGCTTCAGCTTTTCTTGCAGCTTCTCTTGCTAAAGCTTGGGTATCAATCTTTGGAACCATTGTCGGCTCGTCCATTTCAGGTGTAAGAGCATCTGATTTAGCTTCATTAGCTTTCACCTGCATCATCATTTTATCGAAATCCAAACTACCCATTATGTATCACCTCTTACATCCATATGACTATCATCCATTAAGTAATTCTCACCTCTTGTGAGTCTTAATAATGAATCAAAACCTCTTGAGACAATATTCTCAAGATTAGCAGTGTTAAACGACAACACATTGATAGCTTCAACAATTTGATTCAATCTAGCCGCTTCCAATGATGGTAAATCATAATCCTTATTCTCTCGCTTAATCATATAATCAAGAGCTAAACGTACATAATCGTTAATACTTACACCTCGCTTCTCAGCCCAGTATTTAATACGTTCATAATCATCATCATTGACAACGGCTGTAACCCTATTACTCATGTGAACTCACCTCTAATTCTAATCTCATTTACGACTATTATAATCACTTTTATCTCATAAATCAATAGAAATCTACCGATTTTTATTCAAAAATCTAAATTTCATTTATAAAAGTGTGTTACAACCCCTTATACTTGAAATTGTTTCCATATATGAAAATACTACTTTCCTATAAAAATTTCAAGTATTTCTCTCAAAATTGAATAAATAAAATACAAATAACAATTGAAAA
>JAZSES010000395.1:0-21861 GCA_045531805.1 Candidatus Limenecus sp.
ATTGAATGTGCCGGTACTTGAATCATACTGCATTGTATTTTTAATACTATTAGCATAGTCTTTCATAGCTTCATCAGCTTTAGATTTAGGTAATCCAGCTACGTCTACATAATGTACTCTTCTTTCTGGCGCTCTAGCTACTAAGTTAATTAAACCGGCTTCTTCAACTATATTTAATTGATTTAATGGTTTAATCATTGGATATAGATAACTAACAACAAATCTAGTTTTAACTTTACTACCAGCTATATTATATGAACTTGTAGGTTCTTCTTTATAAATATATAATCCAGATGTAGACATAGCTACAGCATCAATATTTAATAATATATCTTGCCCAGTGGTATAAGCTGTATTGTATTGTGGAGTATATAGATAGTATTCTTTTTCTTCTTCTATAATTAACGCACCCGTATCTTCATCAACCTTTCTTTCAATTTGTTTAATCTTTTTAATTTCAGTTGCATCAATGCGTCTTAATTCGATTAAACCTTTTTCTTTTTGAGTTTTATCTAATATTTTATGATAATAAATTCTACCATCAATAAACCAATCTCTAAATATAGATTGCCCATTATTCTTAAATTCTAATAATGATAATATAGTTTGCCATTCTTCATTAATTCTTTTTCTAACATTTTCAGAATAATCGGTTTGGTCTAAATTAATTTCAATATCACATCCTGTTTCGTCTTCAAATGATACGCAAGTGTTAACTATTTCATTAATAACTCTATCACAATAAACGTTTAGGGACATATCTCTAAATTTGTTTATAAGGTCTATTTCATTATTAAATGAATAGCTCGCATTCCAATATCCATAATTAGCTATTGGCCCTACACCTTCAATTATAGTAGAACCATCTTCATTAGTAGTTAAAATTTTATTAGATGTTTTAGAATTAGGCTTTTTATCATTAATTTTTAATCCCATAAATCTTTGCCCAAATCTTTCTAATGCATTAGCCATTAAAATACTCCAAATCTATATTACTATTATTTATTATCAATATTTTCTAGAAATAAATAATTATGAAATGATACATTATTTAGGCTCTTTTGAAAAAACTATTGACATATTTGGATATTTGTTTTCAGATATCCATATTAGAAGATGGACTGAAAATAGAACGAATAAACAAGATATATATGTGCCAATAGAATTTGCCGGGAAAGAACGTATGTTCTATCTTTTAAATAATAAAATGAAAGAAGAGAACATCAAAGTAGAAAATGTATTTCCTAGAATGGGTTATTCTATCACAGATATAACTTATGATGGCTCTAGAATGTTAAATAAACATTTAACTATATCTGCTCCTATTGGTGAGTCAGGTATGGAAGTAGAATTAAATAGAGTTCCTTATAATGTTAAATTTAGATTAGATATTGCTTCTACTCATAAATCAGATTTGTTTCAAATATTAGAACAAATATTAACTTGGTTTAAGCCTTCATTATGTTTGAAAGCTAATCTAAATCCATATGTAGGTGATGATAAAGTTGATATTCCAATTATATTAGAACAAAACATGTATACAGATTTTAATGAAGAGGCTCCATTTAGTAATACACCAGATAAATTATATATACATTCATTGCAATTTAATATGAAAACTTGGTTGTATTGTCTAAATCATGAAAATAATGATGGCTCATATCCAGATAATGGTGGATTAGGTAAAGCTATTAAAGAAATTGAATTGGGAACAATGAATTGGAATGATAATAGAGCTGTGACTGATGATAGTTTATATACAGTTCATTATCCAGAACATTTAGGATAAAATATGCCAAATATAGCGCAAGTACAATTATCAGATACATTTGATTATCAAAGAAGAAGAATAAACGATGCTATTAATATAGTTAATAGTATGGGTGGGGGAATAACAGAAGTTGCATCAGAAGCAACTTTACCAGACCCATCATCTGCGACATCTAACATGTATTTAATTAGAAATCATACTAAGTTTAAAGGTGCAGCATTAGCAGCTTTAATAAATGGTGTATATAAAATTACCCCATTAAAAAATGATGTTATGAACTCTAATCAATTTATATATGTAGAATCTGCACAGTTGTCACCGCTAGCTACTGTTAACAAATGTGTATATTTAGATTCTGCCGGTGTATGGCAATTAGCATCACCAGAAAATCCCAATAAATATGCTCAAGGTATTGTAGGGCCATATAATTCTGTAATTTTAGGTGGCATATTATATTCAGCCGGTTTAAATTTAACTGTGGGCTCCACTTATTATTATGATGCCACTGGCACTTTAACAACAGAAGAGACTATTGGTAAGGTGGGGATAGCATTAGATGCTAATACCTTAAGTTTGCATTTTATCAATATAGTTGAAGGTACACAACCAGATTGGACTCAAACAGATACTAACTCTGTAGATTATATTAAAAATAAACCCGGTGTAGTATCTAAAACCACTGATGGATTTGTGCCTCAATTACCAAATGAAACAACAGTTACTAAATTTTTAAGACAAGACGCTACATGGGCTACACCTGATTATTTACCCATTTCAGGTGGCGCTATGACAAGTACATTATCTGATGTTAAATCATCTCAAGTTAGAAATATAGTTATATTGGACCAAGAACAAGAAATTGGTGAAAATGGTACAATATATATGGTTATAGAGGAATATTAATGCCTTCAACTTCTAATTATACCTTTATAAATGGCCAAAAGAAATATTTAAATTTATTGGCGACTGGTTATCCTTCACCCACTAATAAAGCTAATGTTAAAACATCTTACACATTTATAGATGGGCAGAAAAAATATTTTTATAAAGATAAATTTAGATATAATAATTATGCTGCGGATAGAATTAAGTCATGCATTTTATATGCGGATGTATTTAATGGTGCATTTAAAGTGGCATATATACAAGATAATACTATTAAAACTAAAACATTTGATATATTACCTACAGGATATGAATCATTTTCTAAATCTATAGGTACTAATAATATAGTAATTAATTATAGAGACTCTAATAATTATAGTCATATACATTTAATAAAAAATATATTAACAGATACATCCACAGTAGAATTAAATTTAAATATTTTGCCAGACCATTCCATTACGGATCATGCGCAATATGAGGGTGTTATATCTACTCATGGTATATATATAACAGAATCTGCAGTTAAAACACGCACATTAAATTCATCTGGGTCAACATATATCTATACTTATAAATATTATAAGCATTTTATAGATTTCTCAAATTTAGATTCTTATAAAAGTATTGATATTTTATCTGATTATGATGCTGATATATATAAAACAACCATTATGCCTGATGGTATGATTATATTTGAATATAAAGAACCTTTTAGAATAATGTTTGATTATAAAGGTACTTTATCTGATTATACATTAAATTTATTAAAAGATAATCAAGATAGCTATATATCTTATTATATAATGAGTCAAAATTTTTTATATGGCTTGAAAGGTAAAGTAGTTTATGCTTTAAATATATTAAATAATGAAACTGCTCAGCATCAATTATCTATTACAAGCGGTACAGTTTATATTGGAGATTTGGTTTCTTATAAATTAAAAAATTCTTGTTTATATTATGGTGGCTCCAGTAGTAATACGAGTTATCATATATTGAGAGGATTAGATGCTCCATATACTTCAGGTACAACTTACAGATACTACCCACCCATGATAAAAACATTTTTTCATAACGATTATAATACCTTAGTAAATTTTACAACATCGTATAACCCTAATAGTGATGGAACTTATCGTGTAGCTTATATATCACCAATTGATGGTAGTTTAATCAGTTACAGCCCCCATAATTTGTCTTCTACTTCTAATGTACATAGTGAAAACACTAATGCACCAGGAATAATAATGGTTTCAGAAACAAATAATGAATGGTATGGAAGTTTAGATATGGTTAATTTTACTCTATTATAAAGAATAATATTAATAATTTAAATCTCCATACTCACACATTGAATAAAATTCTCAAAACGGCGTTTTTTAAGGCCGTTATTTTCTTTACCATTAAAGTTAATATATTCAGTCATCTTAACACAATCTACTTCTTTACTTTCAGTTACAATATTATTAGCAAATGCGTTATGCCCCACATTATAAGCGAAATCAATACTTGCATGTAGTTGTTGCATTGATTTGAACTTTACACCCTCTAATTTTGGATATATAGTCTTTTTAATATGACTTATTAAACGTTTCTCAGCTTCTATTTTAGTGATAACTTCATTCTTAGATTTAGCTAATGTTCCATATCCATTAGAATAACGATATTTATTCTTCGGACATACTTTAGCTTTAATCAAACATCCATCCCTATAAGGTTTAGAATGAAAACCTTCTTTCTCTTTAATATAATCAGTTACAGTTTCAATATTTACATTTTCAATAACATTCACTTTAACTTTAGTTTGGGTTTGATTCTTTAGTGATTTTCTAAATTCTTTAATTTCTTCATCAGTCCAATAATTGATAGGCTTTTCAGGAACTACCAAATAATCAGGAATTTCATATGTAATGCGATAATCATTATATTCAACATTAGTTTTAATATTATGAATATCTTTCTGCATCTCAGCTAATTCAGCATCAAAATGTTTTTGTATTTTGATAGTTTCTTTTTCATAATTATAACCCCAAATAGCTATTAATCCTAAAAATACTAAAATTAAAATATCTTTAATTTTCATAATTTTCTCCTTCATTCATAATTTCTTTTAAATCATTTAAAATTGTAATTAGTTTATCTTTATTAGTAGTTGCATATTGCTCAATATGGTATTTCAATATATAATACCAACCAACTCTTCCATATTTTAAGAAAAAATCTGATTTAGTTTCTATCATTTTTTTTATCCTTTATGTTCTATATATTCAAAATTAGTAATATGATATTTATGCTCTGCATTACGAATACCACATATAGCGATAATGACTATTGTTAAAATATATAAGAGAAATAAAACTAAATGCTTTTTCATTTTTCATCCTTTTGTTCTATCTGTTTAAGGGCTTTTTCTGCGACTTCACCCATAGCGCACAAAGTAGCCATATCACCTCTGGGAGAAAAACCCTTTGGTTTCACAAAAAGATACTGGTTTCTCACTATACGCAAAGCCTCTTTTAAGATTTCCAAATCTTGTTTTGTTTGTATCAGGGTTTGCCATAAATCTTCTGACCCGTAAAAGCTTCCTTTCCAACTAACGCATTTTTCATTAGAACACATTCTGTCATTTATGTTTTTACGACCTAATTTCCACCCACAAAATGGACATTTCAATTTACTTGTCATTGGTTCCCCCTTTTATTTCGCACAACTGGTGTGCAACTCTGTATTTATTTACAACAGTTTCAGCCCAATCGCCAATCAGCAGGAACGGAAACGTAATAGCCCAAGTTCCAATTATGCAAATTATCATTACGGTATAGCAGCTATAATAAATTGCCTGGATTTTTAATTTTGTAAGCCATAATTTACTTGTCATTGGTTTCTCTCCTTTTTAATTCTGCGGTTATATTTTTTATTTGTTCTTTTAAGCATGCCCTGCGATTTTTCAACCATTGTGTTGTGTAAAGACTGTATTTACTTGTCATTGGTTGTTTCTTTTTTATATGTATACGGATAGTTGTTCCACCATCTGGGCTTTCTACACTTTCCATATAATCATCCCTATACCCAGCAGGAATTTTCGCTATTATTTCTGCGGCTACAATTTCCTTAGTATCTATGTAATGTTCCAATTTACTTGTCATTGTCCGTTTCCTTATGTTCTATTCCATTTTTAATTAACTCTTTTATTAGTAATACTGTAAATGTTATTACTATTATACAAAAACAGGTAACAAATATCGTCATCATTATCGAAAATAATATTGAATTATAATTCCATGGACACATTTTTATTCCCCTTTCATTACATTTCTAATATCTTTAGAAGACCAATATTGAATTTTACCTTTCGCTGATTGTGTATTAAACAAATAATAACATTTATTATCCATATCTACTTTAGGCGGATGTATATAAGTTATCTTAACATTTTTAACTAATATAAGTTTATTATGATAACTATCATATACTTCAAATGATATTATATCATTAGTTTTATATATCTCGTCGTTTAGTAACATTTGGATATTATTTTTACTTTCAAACTCATTACGTTCCGCAATCCAATACTTAGCTTCTTTTTGAGTTTTCCATTCACCTAAACCTACACGTTCTTTAGTATCAGCCCAATATATTCTATACGGTGGAAACTTTTTAGGTTTATCATAAGCAAATGAATCTCGTCTGAGGGGTTCGTTTAATACTCTCCCCTCAATTATTACTTCTCTGCCTTGTATTGTAAGTTTCTGTTTCATGTTATTTCTCTTATTTCTTTTCATATCCCCAACTAACAAATGAGCGCCGTTTCGAATTTTCATTTTTACGTAAATAGAAAGTAATACTCACAAACTCTGAATTATCTAAATGGGTTCTTTTACCATAATAAAATTTAACATCTTCACAGATATAATTATTATAATGAACTTTGCCACATCTACGGCTACCATGATTATCTTGATAACCTATCATATCGATTCGTTCACCAATTAAATTTTTTAATTGTTCACAATTATGATAATTATAATTATGTGGATTATAAATTACGCTCATTTGTAACTCCTTTTGTTATCTACATCATAATTATATGATATATTATATAGAATTACAAGCGAAAAGTTATAAAAAGTTTGAATATTTTAGAAAATTAACTAATTTCAATAAGATATTTTAATAGATTATTTCAATTCAGTGCTTAAATAATCAATAATAGCCTCAGATATTCTATCCCAACATTGGATAAAATCTGAACATTCTTTAAGATTTTTAACTTTAGCCCCACTATTAAATATAGATGGAATAATAATTGGACCAGTAGAAGTAACTATAGTTGTCATAGATGCAGATAATTCAGTAGCTATAGCTGTTCGTATAATCATATCACCTACACCTTCACTCCCAGCATTTGCTGCTAATGTTAGCCATCCGGTACCTGTACATGGTGCTAACATCACTTTAATTCCTTTAACTGGAGTACCGTTAGATTCACAATATGTTTTTATTGTCGTAGATAATAAAGTTGCACATGCGGGCATTCCACCAGAAACTGCTGATTGTAATTTTTTACTTAAATCTTTAGCATTTAATGACATTATTGTTCATTATCCGTTGATGGTGATATATGTGGTGCACCAGTGAATAAACATGCTGGTATCTTACAGAATTGATTTGGCCCTTTAATATTTTTAATAGATACACCAGTAGCATCAATTTTAGTTTCACCTGAACATTTAATATTACAATTAGTAGCTGTTATATTAAAGTTATTATCTACCGTAATACTTCTTTCATTAGATTCTTCTTCTATATTACCCTTATTATACATATCTAATTTAGATGATATTGTTATACCATCTTTATTCATGGTAATATTATTCTTTCTACTATCAGTTACACTAATGCCATTTTCATCTACTATTATTTCATGCCCATGTTGAGTTTTTATTTTCTGATATTTCATATCAGAATTTTCATCGCAATCATCAATTCTAGGAACCTGACCTATTACTATAGGTTGTTGATAATTTTGGTCTAACCATGCACATAATACTTGACTGCCAGGGACCAAATTATGATATTGCTTGCCTATATTAAATGTTAAAGCGTCTGAGGAACTTCTTACTACTTGGCACCATGGTAATTCATCAGAATTTAAATCATCATAATAACCATATACTCTAACTTGAACTCTTTGAGCTTGAATTGGGTCATCTATACTCTCCACTAATCCCCATGCTAATTCCATTTTCATGCCTTTATTAATTCATAATACTTGTTTTCCAGTTATTCATGTTTCGTATATGTTAGTGTCCCTGTGCCTTGGTTATAGAATAATGTATCTGTCACAACATCTTTGAAACACACCTCACCATTGCTGTCCACATATGGTCGCAGGTCTTGAATTAACGCGTTATTTTCATAAACCTTAAACCCATATACTTTTTGCAATGCACCACTAGTGTATGGTTTGCCTGCGTTGTTAAAGTTGCCCAGATATATCGAATAAGGACTTGTCCCTGTGGCTGGTACTGTGTAAGTTTTAACTAATGTATCATCTAAATATACTTCCCCAAGCCCGGCTTTCATTGTGTATTTAGTGTTTAACGAATAACCCGTATAGCCGCCTAGATATACCCCCCAGTCAATTCTAAGGCTGGTTGCGTTATGGACAAACACATTAAAAACATAACCTTCTTCTGTTTGGTCTTTACGCGAACCAAAAAGCCCCTGGTAATTGGCTGTTCCTTCGCTTGCATTATATACTTCAAACGTATATTCGACATAAGTTTGTTCGTTTGGCAAATACCCCGTATCAATATAACTCTTACCATCAAACACAATTGATTCAACAAACCGCCCACCTGCTTTTAATTCGCCTGTACCCGCATTATACAAGTATTTGCCCGATACAGTGTCATACATACAAACCTTTCCACTCGGGTCAAGGGCAGGGCGCAAGTCTTGTATTAAAACACCATTATCCCAGATTTTGCAATAATAAAGCCTTCCGGTAACATAAGAATCAATCGGATTATAATTTCTGGCAAATAAATATAAACTCTTTGTAGGGATACCCCCACTTGATGTCGCAGAAGAAACAAGCGTATTGCCAGAATATAGAGAAACTGAATCCCCATTTGAAACCACAGACCTCAAATCATATTTTATGTTTGCAGCAACTGGTGAGCCATTCTCATCATACATTCCCCCAATAGATGCAGACCATTTGTTTTGAATTGTCCCTATCGGTTGGTATCTTTTTTCACCGTCTCTTGAAGCAATAATAGACAAGTTTGTGCTTTGAACTACAGAGAACATTACACCTGTTTCAAATTCCATATTATTTGAAGGGATAATACCTGTATCAATCCTGCTATTTCCATCAAATTCTATATACTCCAAAAATGTTGGCGATGAGTTATATACTAATTTACTACCCAAATACACCCTGGTGATTGGTTTATCACCAAGATACAACTTTAAAATTGATTTATCCCCCAATTTAAACATTTATTCTTCCTCAATTAAATAAAGTGTATTTGCGTCTTTGGTTACCAGTGCATTATATTCTGCCTGGGTTAATAGTTCGGTTGTTGGCAAGCCGTTTAACTTCTTCACATTGTCAGCAGTAAACATTTGACCACCTACATTGATATTTGCAGTGTAAGTAGTTCCCCACCTGCGACTTGTACTTCCTAAATTACAACCACTTGATTTAATAGGCATTAAGTTCGGCACATTATCCCAGAAATAAGGTTTTTCATATTCAATCCCACGACCCTGGTTTCCTTTACGTGTCGTCCAACCTTTGACATAAAGCATCCTGGTTATAGCGTCCAAATAAGTTGTATCTAATTTTATAATTGAAATTCTTAAATATGTATTAGCGCCACTTAAATTCCCTACATATAAGTATTTATTTGTCGCTGATGCACCAGTTGTACTGTTGTGGACTTCTGTCCATTCTGCGCCGTCTGGACTTGATTCAATAAGCAAACGAACCGTATGCGTTGTGGTATATGCGAATCCAATTTCTATCCATTGAATATTTGAATATGCTATGTTAGCGCTTTGTAATACAAATCTGAATCCCATTTCACCAGCATTCGGTGCTAATACGGTTTCGCCAGTATTGCCATACTCCTTTTGCGCAAACAGGTATGAAACATCTCTATCATCTGCAACCCAAGTTTCGCCGTCTGTGCTTACTTCTTTTGAATAAATTACAAACGACTGCCCAAATGCGAAATGGTCATGCCACCCATTTCGCGACCAAGGCACATTCGTAGCAGGTGTCAAACCATTTGTAGCATTAGTCATACTTGGTGTATAGCCAGCGGTTTTAGATGCTGTAAATTTTATATTATCTGGTAAAGTAAATGTTTTTACACCAGTAATATTTTCACTACCTGCCAAATGAACAACTTTATTATCGTCAGCTTTTTTATTTAAATCAGTTTGACTTCCCGCACCAATCAAAGTTATTGCTTTAGCTTTTTCATCGTCTGTAAATGTTAATGAGTTCTCGGTTAACCCACGTTTTACATAATCATCTTTTATGTTTTCCAGCGTACCTTTACCGATTATATAAGTCACGGGTTTTGACGTGTATGCCGACAAACTTGCTGTGCTAGAAACCAAATTACCTGAACTGTTGCAGTATAAACCTGTCACACCACTGCCCTTAATAACACCAACCTTGCCATCTGTCGCATAATCCGTATTACCAACAGCGCCAAGCCAAGTTCTGGCTGCAGTCTTTTCTTCATCTGTTAATTCAATCGCGTTAACAGTCAATCCTCGTTTAACATAATCATCTTTAATATTTTCAAGTGTGCCCTTACTGATAAAAGTCGCAGCGTCCATGTTTGGATAATCTCTTAAAGATTTAGGTGAAGCCAACAAAAAACCACTTGCGTTTGTTGCGCAAGCATAATAAGCACTGGCTTTAACAGCACCAGCAACCGTAGCACTCGCATAATCTGTATTCTTAACATAATCTGATAAATCTAAATCATCTTTTGTTATTACTACATTACCTGTACGGCCATTAACGCTAGATACTGCATCAGTATTATCAACTTTCGTCCAACTATCACCATTAGATATAATCCAATCACCGACTTCAAATTCAATTCCATATCTTGCACCACCTACAGATACAATATAATAATATCCTTTACTTTGAACTTTATCCAAATTTGGTGTATTAGTTGATACATCATATAGCCCTTGATATTGAACATTACCTATCAATGAATCATTAATTTGTGATAGCGGTATTTTCGCATTACTATCTAAAGTAGCTATCCCTGATGCTTCACCCTTCTTTAAATCACTTTCTACTAAATAATGTTTATCATTTAATTCTTCATCAGTAATATATATATCTGGTATTTCTGTTATAAAATTACTAACATCCGGTATTTCATTTTTATTTGCTTTTAAATTAAGCTCATCTTTAGTAGCATAATCACCTTTATCTTGTTTTGCGTCTAACCCATTAGATAATTCATCTCTAGTGGCATAATCACCTTTATCTTGTTTTAAATTTAAACCTGATGATAATTCATCTTTAGTAGCATAATCGCCTTTATCTTGTTTTAAATTTAAACCTTGAGATACAAATTCTATATTTGCATATTCGCTATCATTTTCTAATTGACTAACTTTAGTGGGTATCTCATTTTTAGTAGCATAATCTTTTTCTAAATTATCATTAATTTGTTTTATATGTTCTAATAATAATTCTCTTAATATATCGTTTTGACTGTCTGTGTATTCTTTAGTAGATATAATTTCAACATTAACACCCAATAAAGTATTTTTACTATCACCCACTAATGTATTATCATGGAATACTATTAATCTTTCTTTTAATATTTCAATAAGCTTAGTTTTAGCGTCTTCATATGTAAATCTTACATCTTCTCTAGTAAGATTAATATGCTCATATTCATTCTGGGTGCCTCTTATTTTATGTCTTACTACAAATATATCATCTGGGCTATCTGAGCCACCAGGATTTACTGGTTGAATAATATCAATAATACCAGTATCAATTTCTAAAACTTCATTAATATAAAATATTTTGGTTCTACCAAATGTGACGAAATCATAACTCATTAAATATACCTTAAAAATTGTTTATAATTATTTATTATTATAAATAATGGTTACTTATAATATAGGTATATCATCATATATTATTAATATGTAAAAATAAATGGGATAACATCAGTTATCCCATTTTTCTGACAGGAGAGATTTATCATTCTAAAAAATCTGTTTCTTCTGATATAGTTTCCATTTCTTCAGTATCAAATGTTTTAGATGAAGAAGTCCCATAATTGAATGTTAACTTTACATATTCATTAATTTTATTTAAAACTTCATCTGTAAAATATTCTTTCGGATTTTCTTCAATTGTCTTACCAAATGTTAGTTTACCATCAACTTCATATCTATTACCTATCTTTTTCCATACTCCTGCAGCTTCGGCTAATTCTAACATTCCGTAATATCTATCCAAACCTGTATCAAATCTCAATCTAGTTTTAACTTTAGTTCCTTCTTTAGTAAATCTAGATTTATAAGCTTTACATGTGATGATATTACCAACTAATTCAGTTCCCTGTTTATCTTTCGCTTTTGTCAACATAATAATAGAAGATGCTGCATATTGCAAAGCTTCACCACCAGCCACTACATCTTGAGGAATAAATGACATAATATCTTTATATGTATGAGCCGTAATAAAGATAGGAACATCTAACTTACCTGCTTGAACTGTACATACTCTTAATGCTTTCTTAATAACTTGTTGCTTTTGCATATCTCGAGTATTCTTACCCTTCGCTACATTTTCAGCTTCTGCTTCAGTTGTTAATTGTCCCAAACTATCTAGAACTACCATCAATGGAACTTTTTCTTCTTTAGTTGCTTCACCATAATTATCTAGCAATTGTTTTACTTTAGTTCCAAATTCTTCAATTGTGATAACTTCATCAACTACAACTCTATCTGATGGGATTCCTCTTTGGTCTAACATTTGTTTAGATAAAGTGGATTCTGAATCATAATATACAACCATCCCATCTTCATGTTTATCTAAGAACGCTTTAACTGCTTGTAAACAATACCAAGATTTACCTGTAGCTTTCTCACCGGCAATACAAGTAATCTTATTAGATGCAAACCCCTTAAAGATATCTGCGGATAGCAAAGCATTAAAAATATAGCATCCACTATCAATCCAATCTTTAACTACACCACTATTCAATTCTTCTTCAGCTAATACAGCTTTAGAATCTTTCATATAACTTTTCATAAAACTAGGCACAGCCATTATATTTCTCCTGCATTTCATTTTGTTCTTCAGAAGTCGCACCATAGAATCTAGTGTTTATCTCCTGTTTGATATTACTATAATTATATTCTTTTTTAATATTTTCAAGAAAACTATGTCTAATAATAGTAGTAAAGTAACTAAATGCATTATCACTACTAATAGGGCTAAAATTGCTTAAATATCTTAAGCATTTTTCAATTGAACCCATTACTAAATCTTCTTTATATACATATCCATAGAATTTATAATTCTGAACATAATTCTTAGCAATCTTTTCTATACTAGACCAAATAATCATTGGCATTTCAATTGGTTTTCTTTTTCCTAATGATGGGTCAATTAAAGAAACTTTATCCATATATTCATTAATCTCACTTTGTCTAGCTTCTCTAATATAATCAAAATCCCTTTCAGCTTTAGCCTTTTCATTGGCTTTAGAGCGATTGATAGATTTTTCAATTCTATGATATTCAAAACCCTTCCGAATATCTAAAATATTATACCAATTATCGCAATATATAGGTTTTTCATTATATGTTTCTACATAATAATCAAAACAATAATTAAATATTTTTATAGGGTTATTTTCTTTATTATATAATATAACTGCTTCGGTTAACGCTTTAGTATCCTCAGCATTCATATAAAATGTTTTTCTCTCTGCCATGTCATTCAAACAATGATTTTATTGCTTCCTCTAATTCTTTTTTATTTTGTTTCTTCGTTACTAAGTTATAATCATCTATATCAATTCTATTAATCTTAAAATTAACAGATTTATAATGTTGTTCTCTTTCCTTCCATTGTCTATATAAAATATTACTATATAGAAATCTATCCACTATATCCCATATCTGACAATTTTTATCTGAGTTTAATAATCTCAATCCTCTACCAATAGATTGAAGGATAGGCTGTTTAGATTTTAATGGAGCCGCAAATATAATATGATGCAAATTATTTACACTCCAACCAGTTCCTAATAATTTATATGTTGCTAATAATATAACATTATTATTTTCAGCAATCAATTTTTTAGCAAAGTCTCTTTCTTTTACTTTAGATTCACCACTCAATAAAACTATTTGTTTTCCTTCAAACCTTGGGTCACTTTTTAATTCATTATAAAATTTCAAAGCATGTTTAGTTATTTCTTTAAATAACATAAGCTGATTATTTTTATTCTTCAATAGTAATTTCTTTAAGAAATCATTTCTATATTCATTCTCATAAATATAATTTAATTCATCTCTATATACCTGGCCATTTTTATTTACAAGGTAATGTAATTTAACTGCATTTAATGTAAATTTAGATATCCAATTATTTTCTAATAATTCATGATAATCAGTTGCATCGTACTTATTACAGAAATATTTCAATAATGTTAATCTATATAACATTTCATCGGGAAACGTTCCTGTGAACCCAAATCTGTATCTAGAATTAATACATTGATTTAGAATAATATGAAGTCGTTTAGCTTTTTCATTATTATAAGATTGGGCCCCATGACATTCATCTAATATAACACCTTCAAAATTCTTAAAGAACTCTATATCTTCATTAGCAATTGATTGATATGTAGTGATAATAATATCTTTATTAAAATCTTTATTAAAATCACTTGATATTCTAGAACAATTTTCTTTTACGTCCCAATCACTATTTTTAGAGTAATCAGCAAAATCATCATACATTTGTTTAACTAAAATTTTTGAGGGAACTATAATAAGCAATTTATTATTTCCCCTCTTATGATTTTGCATATATCTAGTTAGCATATATATTATAAATGATTTACCCGATGATGTCGGACTGCATATAGCTAACTTTTTATAATAAATACATTCTTTAACAGCATTTAATTGATATTCTCTAGGTTCAAATGGTAATTTTAATTCTTTTATAAAGTCATTTAAATCTTCTCTATGTTTAGTATTTCTAGGAAATAATTTAGTTTCATCTTCAAATTCGATTTTAGATTTTTTACAATATTTTTTAATAAAAGGTATTAAACCATTATGAATTAAATTACCGCCATTATAAAGGTTTCTTCTACCATCCCATGCACCTAATTTATACATAGGGTTAAAGTAATGACCCGGTTCCTCTATATGAAACAATCTCATTAACTTATGTTTAGTATGAGTATCGGTTTCTACATTACTGAAGACTTCATTGAAATGAGTTATTCTTATCATGATTAAATTTTAATACATTTTAACTATTATTTCAAGTTAATGCTATATTAGGTGGGTGTAATTTTCTGTTATTTAACCATACAAATACACTTTTAAATGTATCATCACTAATTAAACCTAAGAATTTTTTTACATATATAATAATAAAATTATTTGATAAATTATAAGATAATTTATCAACTAATTTATATAAAATATTTTTCAAATAATCCACATTAGAATTATCTTTATTGATGATAATTGTTTTACCATATAATTCAAAGTCATATTCATTATTAATTTCTAAACCCATAGATTTTAAAATTTTATATTTAAGGTTAGAAGATGGAGTAATATTAAACCCTTTATTATTGGCTTTTAATTCATCTATAATAAGGTTAAATTCTTTATTGGATATATGTAACTGTTTAACATGTTTATCTAATATAGGGTTAAATTTAACATGTTTATTATGATTATAATCTTTATTATGAATCTCTTGTTCAAATTTAATTTTACCATACACTTCTTTAATAAATGTAGATAGAAACAATTTAAACTGTTTAGACTTATTTTCTGTCTTATATGGATTAGTTTCTTGAAAAACTTTTTCTGTGATAAACATATCAATCATCATAGATTCATGATTACTCAATCTATCGATGTTAGATATATGTCTTAACTGTTTTAATGATAAATTTTTTTGGTTATTAAAACACCATTCATATATATAATTATATTTGTTTAATATAGCATCTACTCGTTCTCTTTGACCTACAGTTAAATCCCAATATGATTTATCATGATTAGAACCATATCCGACTAAATGTGTTTTAATAATTAACCAACATTGTTCTCTAGAGTAAGATATACATTTACTCTTATCAATATTACTACTATTTAATAAATTAGGGATAATGATGTATAATTTTTCCTTAAATTCATTATAATCATTGATAATCCAAGATTTTTTATAACGGAATGAAAAATTACTTACTTCATTTCTTTCTTCAATTAATTTAGGGTCGTTATCGGATTTATCATTATACCACTTAACAAAATCAGGGTCAGCCCAATCTACATTCCAATTAACGTCATCATTAACATAAATCCATTCTTCATCGTTTTTATTTTCATAGCATTGAGTATTTCTATAAAATATAGATTTACTAGATTCATATTCTTTTAGAATATGCATTATATCAAGTGCTCTATGGTTTTGAATATTATCCATAACTTGATGTAATGTTAATAACACATTAGTAAATGCATTTGTAATTGCCATACTAAAATCAAATGGATAAGTAAATTCTGATATAATCTGGACATTATTTTTAAAAATATTTGTTAATTTTGATTTAATAAATTCTACATCTAAATAATTAGATACTGGGATAGCTAATAATTTAGACTTGATATATTTGGGTGAGTTCTTATATAGATTGTAATGATTGATAAACATAGGTTTATGAATCTTTTTAACTTTCAATGTTCTAAAAACATTTTGCCAAGTTAATTTAGATTCATCATTGATAGATATAAAAATATAATTAGATTGGGTCCATTTAACTTTATTAGTATTTTTGGAATATTTTATATCCTTACGATTTCTTGAACCTAATCCATATTGATTTAATGGGTCATTAGGATTAGTATAAACATAATGTTCAATTGAACATCTTTTAGAAATATTTTCTAATCCCCATAATGAAAGTGTAGCATTGATACAATCTTTATAATCTTTTTTATTTTTAAATAAAGGTTGGCCTTTATTATCTAAAGGAATATAACCCTTCTTTTTATTATAATTATAAAGATTAACTTTCAATGTATCCATTTATAACCCAAATAAAAAATGTCCCGAATATATATCAAAGAACTGTGGGACATTTTTTATTAAAAATCTTTATAATATTAGTTCTTTGATATAATGTTATTTATTATAATATATCATTAAAAACTAATCTATTTTTCTGATTTTTTATTTCGATGTGATAATCTTATTATCATTAGCTGCAGCTGGTTGATTATAAACTGCATTATAATAAGAGACTCCATCAATAAATCCCTTGGCGTAAATTTTAGCAGTCGAATCTAATTTTAAGAAAACTTCATCAGGTTCTTTTCCTTCTTCTGGTGGAGGTAACATTTCTAATTTACCTTCATCTACTTCCTTTTGAAGGATATAACAAAATTCTGGTTTTTCTTTAATTTCTTCAACTGAAACATCATCAGGTAAAATATAACCCAATGAAACTACATAATTCTCATTATCAACTGACAATGAAATATTACTAATTGGTGCAAACATTTAATCTTCCTTCTTATATAACTCATTATTATTTATTAGATTTAAAATGTCAAGTTTTCAGTAAATAAATAATTATATGACAGTTAATAGAAATTATTTACATGGGCAATCATTTGTATCATTTAATGACCAGCCTAACTCGGCGTATTTTATCCAGAAGTATAACTTACCTGGATTTATTTTAGGTGAAACAACTCAAGCCACTGGATATCAAACTATATCAGTTCCGGGTAGTGCCGTTTCATATAATGCATTTAATGCTACCTTTATATTAGATGAAGAAATGAAAACTTGGTATGAAATCTGGAAATGGATGAAAACTAATAACAGTGAAAATATAACATCTGATTTTTCTTTACATATATATAGTAATACTGCTAAAAGATATGTAATGAGAATTGATTTTATAGGTGGATGGGTTAATCAACAAAATGATGTGCAGTTAGCTGATTTTGCTATTAGTGATGATACTGAACCTAAATTATTAGATGTATTATTTAAGTATGCATATTATAATCCAGTATTGTTAGATAAAGAAACTGGTAATGATATTATTATAGGTAGTTAATATGAAATATAGTACATATGTTAAGAATGGAAACTTATGTTTTAGAATAGATGAAGGGCAATTCAAAGGTATTGCCTATAGATATAAAGCATTATCTGAATCTAATGGATTGGAATACACTTTATTGCAAGGTAAAAAATATATTAATAGTGATAATAAGTTTTTATTTGAAAGAGAAATTAAAAATATATTAAATCATAAATTAGGTTTAAAAAATGTATAAATGTAAATATTTTAAGATATCTGAATTAGTGCATCCTGATTTATTAGAACAACATGGAGAATCTAAATGTTGGATGTTCTTTGATGATAGGTTATTAAGATTTATAGATTGGGCCAGAGAAAAATATGGTGCCATTATAATTAATAATAGTTCATTAAAAGATTGTGGCGCAAGAAAAATAGATAGTAGTACTGGTGCAGGCTTTAGCGCTCATAAATTATGGAGAGCATTTGATTTACATATAGTTAGTATAGAAAAGAAATGTGGTTCTGATAAAAAATCTAAAGCAGATGAATATAAAAAAGTCAGAGAAGAGATATTAAAATATAAAGAATGGGAATTTATTAATTTTGAAATCTCCAATAAAGGTACACCAATTTGGTGGTTACATGTAGATTCTTATAATAGAGATAAAAGAGAATATAATGCTTAGGATATTAATATGAAAACTTTCAAACAATTCTTAAATGAAGAAATTTTTATAGGTCATAAATTAAAATTACAAGAATTGCAAAAAACAGCGAAAAGGGATAGTGATTATCTTAGATATATAACTAAAGCCTTTAAAGAAAATTCAGATATTGGGCAATATGGGCAATTTTGCAAAGACTATCCTGAATATGTTCCTTTATATTGGTATTGTGGTGGTAGAAAATTACAACCAACTAAAAAGGAATGTAAAGATTATATAGAGAAATCTTTTGATAATAGATTTAAGATAGATTCTCTTAATGATGACGAAAAACATTATTTGTTTAATCATGGCGCATATAGTGGTGACTAAGATGGTAAAGATTGATTTAACTAATTTAAAACCTGTACTTCAAAACGAAAAGTATGCATTATATATACTTAGCCAAATTAAAGATAATTTATATTCTGGTATTAGATTAGATAAACAATCTAAAGACCAAGTTAGGGTCAATATTGAAAAACTACCGAAAATTAGAGTAGTGGATATTTATTATAACGATAAACATATTAATATAAGATAACTTATTGTTTTTAGTATATTATTTTTAATAAAAATATTACAAAAATTAAAAAATTCAAATAAAACAACAAGATATTTAGCTTGTAAATTTTCAATCCGATAAATATTTATAGAGAATTAAAAAATTCTCTAGGTTTTATATTATAAAATCAATGTTTAACAACAAGGAAGTAAATATGGCAAAGAAAATGAATCTAATGGATTCAATTGCAGTATTAAAAAGACTTTCTGAAGAAGAAGCTGAAAAATTAGCTATTGACGCTGATGTTCCTGGTGAACCAGAAGCTAATCCTGCTAATGATGAAGCTATTGAAGAAGGCGAAGATATCGTTCCTTCAAATGATGAAATTCTAAAGAAAATTGAAACTGCAACTGAAGAATTAGAAGATGAATTAACTGCCCAAGAACTTTCTGATGAATTAAAAGAATCTGTAAGAAAACTTTTGAAATTGAAAGAAGAAGAAATTCGTTCTGATTTAGAAAAAGAATATGCAGAAAAACAAGCAGCTTTTGAAGATGAATTAGTCGATCAAACAGATGAATATATGACTAAAGTTGCTGAAGAATGGTTAGCTCAAAATAAGGTTGCTTTGAAAGAAAGTATCCAAGCTAAAAGAGTTCAAGCATTCGTAAAAGGATTCAAAAAGTTATTGGAAGAAAATAATATTGAACTTCCAGCTGACGCTGAAGCGGAAATTGAAAAATACCAAGAAGAAAACGAAGAATTGAAAGATGAATTAAATAAAGAAATTTCTGAATCTTTCAAATTACGTAGAGCTTTAAAAGAAGCTAAAAAAGAATTATTGGTAGAAAAGAAAATTTCTTCTTTAGGTTTAGCTATGTCTAAAGCTGACAGATTCCGTGCTATTATGGAAGATGTAGAATACAATGACGACGAAGAAAAATTCGAAAAAGAATTGGACAGAGAAGTTAAAGAATTAGACGAGGAAGAAACTGGAACAACAATGGATTCACAAGAAACCGTTGATGATAAAAGCGATTTAGAAAATGGCGGTCTAAAATTAGAAGAAGCTATTGCTAAAATTCGTAGTAGTAAAAAATAATAAGGAAAACAAATGACACAAAGAATTATGGAAAATAAGGATATTGCTGCTCGTTTGGAAGTATTGAAAGAAGCTGGCGAAAGAAAGTTCTCAACAAAAGAAAGAACTTTAGCTATTATGGTTGAAAACCAATTAAATAAGGCTCAACATAAAGTTTCTAAAGATAAACTAGATGTTTTCTTTGAAGCTGCTCCAACTACAAATACAACAGCAGTAGCAAATTATGACCCTGTTTTAATCAAAATGTTAAGAAGAGCATTGCCTAATCTTATCGCTTATGATATCACAGGTGTTTGGGCTATGTCTCAACCTACAGGTTTAGCATTCTATCAAAAAGCTAGATATACTAACCCAGCAGGTACAGAAGCATTAAAAGATGAAGCTAATACAGCATTCGGTGGTGATTCAACAAAAACTCAAGGTCAAAATACACCTGCAGCATTATTTGCTGGTTCTGATTTTGCATCTGGTATGACAACAGCTAAAGCTGAAGCTTTAGGTGATGGTACTTCTAATTGGGGTGAAATGTCATTCAGTATTGAAAAAGTTACTGTTGAAGCTAAATCACGTGCATTGAGAGCTGACTACACAGTTGAAATGGTACAAGATTTGAAAAATGTTCATGGCTTAGAAGCACAAACAATCTTAGCTGACGTTTTATCAAATGAAATCTTAGTTGAAACAAATAGACACATTCTAAGAGAAATGTACTACACAGCAAAACCAGGTATGCAAGGTACAACATCAGCAGGTACTTGGAGTGTAACAGATGATTCTCAAGGTCGTTGGTTCCAAGAAGATGCAGTATCTGTTATCTATGCATTAGGTAAAGATGCAAACGCTATCAATTATGATATCCGTTTTGGTCGTGGTAACTTCATGGTAGTTTCTTGCAACTTCGCAGACGTATTAGCTGCAGCTGAAAAATTAGATACATCTTCAGTTAAAATTGGTGATGTTGATGGTGCTGGCAATACATTCGTTGGTACATTAGGTCGTTATAAAGTTTATATTGACCCATATATCAATGATGCAGATGACTCATTTGCAATGGTTGGTTATAAAGGCGCAACAGAATTAGAAGCAGGTTACTTCTATTGTCCATACATCCCATTAGAAATGTATGAAGCAGTTGATGCAGCTCGTATGCAACCAAGTATCGCATTCAAATCTCGTTATGGTACAATCAGTAATCCATATACAGGTGCTGGTGCTGGTGCAAACGGCTTCTTCCGTAAGTCAGTTATCACAGGCTTCTAATTTATTAGAAACAATGATAAATTATTGGAGAGATTTATTTCTCTCCAATTTTTCTATTTAATTGTAATTTGAATATTTTTTCATTATAATGTTACAATATAGCTAAAGAAAGAATTGAATGTCAAGAAAACCTAAAATAATTTATGAAGTTTATATATATCAAGACCCAATAATGAAATTTTGGAGTATGATGTTAACTGCCACTATAACAGAAACAGGATTTCCTACTAAAAAAGATATAATAGAAT
>JAZSES010000261.1:0-3622 GCA_045531805.1 Candidatus Limenecus sp.
ACTACAATCCAAAAACAAAAGAAATGAAATTAGACAAAGCTTTGGCTTTGGACTGGATTTCTAAAGGTGCAAAAGCTACTGATACAGTTCAATACCTTATCAACAACTGTGATGATGAAGGTAAATTGATATACAAACCAAAAACTGAGAAAAAATTATCTAAAAAAGCAATGGCAAAACTTGAAGCTGAAAAAGAAGCTCAAGCAGCCGCTGCTGCAGAAGCTGCACAAGCTACAGAAGAAGCTTCTGCAGAATAAGCAACTACTATTCCCCCCTAGTAGATGCAAAAAGTTTATTAACAGGGGAAAAGAACACTTATTAAGCCGTATTGAGAAATCAATGCGGTTTTTTTTAAGCCAATCTAATGTCGCAATTGTTTCCAGCTTCTTTGATTTGCATCTCGCTCAGATAGCTTCACCTATATACCATTAACCTCGTCAACTTATTATCTTCGTTCACCAGGCTTACATTCGTCAGAAAATCCGCTTATCGCAGCCAAAATCACTCTCCTTTACCTTCTTTTGCCAAAATCTTTGATTTCATGCAAAATGCATTCACTATGTAAACAAAACGCCACTCGAAACAAGATACAACAACTATTTTAAATTGTAGCAAATATTTTCTTGTTCAAGTTTTACAATAACAAGACAAAATAAACCCAAAATTAAAAAGGATAAAAGAGATGTTTACCAAAATACTCGGGGTCGAATTTTCAAAACCTTTGCAACCAACCCAAAAGAAAAAAACTAATTATGTAAAAATAACTGGTTATGGAGCTACTGGAGCTGGTATAGCTAGTGTGCTTGCCATAAAAGCGAAAAGGGCTAAATTACACAAACATTTGGCATATTTGTCAGGCTTATTAACTTTTTCTCACATTGGACTAATAAAGTGGTACTATCACAAATTCAAAAATGGACAACAAAAAGGATAAAATGTAGCCCCTCAAATATTATGGAGTAAAACAGAATATTAGTTTATTTAATCTTTTTCAGTGATGATAAGAAATTAAAGTTCTCTACATCGCCATCTACCTTTGTCAAAAACACCTGACAATCTTTCTCGTCTGCATCAATTTGAGGTAGTTGTTCTAATTCTGCAGCATAATACATATTTTCACTATTCCTACCAAATGACACACTATTTGCAAGACTATTAAGAGATATATTCCTCAAAAATCCAGAAAAACCTTTATTTTTATTACTAAATTTTGTATAAATACGTAAAGAAGCATCCCTAGTTTCTAAATCATAACTACCAATTATGAATGAACTCAACTGCGATGCAATTGATTTAATCGTAATTTTCTCAACAACATTATTTTTTAAAATTAAATCTCCACTAATTTTATCAAAATCCCCCTCTGGGATATTAACCAAATCAACAATAGTTGATGGACTAATCATCGTAATTGGGTTTCTAAACAAAGCTGCGAATTTTAGAGCATACTCTACCAAACCAACCTTTTGAATTGTGCCATTTTGTACATTGAAACGAATACGCCCATTTAATTTCAATGATTCATCGGTATTAAGCTCAATAAAGCCATTAGCTTTACCACTAATTTCTCTAGGTAACGCCAATAAAGTAGTTGCAATTTGATCAGAATTTATATCTTTTACGCCAAGTTTAATGTTATACAAATGTTTTTTCAAATCGCAAAGAATTTTTAAAGAAGAAATCCCCTCAGCAAAATCAAACCTATTTGATTTAACCTCCAAAATACCATCTTTGTTGAGCGTCAAATTAGCTCTTAAATTACCAAATTTTATTTCTTTATAAAAACCTTTTACAACCTCAAGTACACATTTTTCAACTATCAACAGACCTGTATCAAAGGTATAAGCATCATTTGCAGCTTCATCGTTAGCATCAAAATCACTTGCACTATTAGCTGTTATAAACATTTGTGTTGATTGAGGCTCCATTTGCTTACCTACAGGCGCAACTGCAGTTGTATTCTGGTTATTCATTGAAGTAAGAATTTTATCAATATCAATATTATCAACTTTCAGCAAAACATCTTTTACAACAAATGGAAATAATAATGAATTTTTTATATCCCCGTTAAATGTATACTTAGAACGTTTATACCGTCCCTCTGCATTCAAGTATATAGAGCTAGGATTTGTTTTAAAATTAGCACTATGAATAGACATTCGCTGACTTGGAATAAAAACCTTATCCATTACTAAATGACCATCCAATTTGGGATTACCATTGTTACTCAAATAATACATATGCCCAAATATCGTGCCTTTTTTAAACACTTTTTGACCTAACAAGACATTCAAAAACTCGCTAGGCAACGGGTTTGGTATATCAAAACCTAGTTTTTTAATCTCTAATGTAGCTATATCAACATTCCCATCAAGTGTTAAAATTGGTTTAACATCTTTTGTATCTTTATTCAACTCTTTCGCAATATAATACTTTATAGACTTGATATCCAGGTTATTGCCATTCAAATGAAAATCACCAAGTACGGCTCTGTCATAATCAACTGGACTAAGTGACGCTCCATCAACTAATATATCATCACCTTTTGCGATTTTACCCATATAAGTAATATCGATTTTATTATACTTGGATTTTAGAAGAACTTTTGTTGTTGAATCACCAGTTAAAGAAATAGGGATACCAACAACTTGCGACAAATAATTTTTTGCAAAATCATTTGTAGCCAAGCCATCAGCCTCAATTGTTGTATCAACAGAATTTGTATAATCATAAATATTACCAAAAAACTTCACAAAATTACGTCTATGACTACCATACCAACCTTCAAAATTTTTCAATAAAATCAAATCTTTATTTATTTCAACCAAACCAGCTTCAACAGTAACAGGTAAATTGTTTAATTGTATAACTTTTAAACCACTCTTTTTAACATTAACAACCCCATTTATATCATCATTTGTAATTTTGATATTAAAGTCAAATTTGCCACTTATATCTTTAAAATAAGAGAGCATTTCCTCACCATTTGGAATAACAATATTCGTTTCTAACAGTTCAACGGCATTCTTTAAATCAAAATCATGTGAGTATACCAACAACTCAAAATTCGCTTTTTCATCAGACTCCGCATCAATAAAAACGTTTGAATTATTTATACCCAATAATCCTTTATCTATATAAAGCTTGTGATTTTTTATATAAACAGAACCCCTATCTGATAATGTAATCTCAACTTTGTCAGCACCTGATAACTTTTGTTTATCAATATCAATTTCTAAATCAAAACGAACTTGTTTGGGCTCTCGAGTATTGGATATTGTCAAATTTTTACCCAAAATTTTTATGTGAGTAGTTTTATCAGAATCGTACACTACTAAACACTTTTTGATATAAAGTAAAGAATCAAGCCAATCTACAGACCAACCTATAGTTTTTTTTTGAGAATTTGTTTGTTCTACTTTACCAGATAATGCTAACAAGCCATTCATGTCAATATAAACATCATCCAAGCCAATCTTGTCCAATATAATTTTCTTTTGAGCCAATTTTACAAAAGATATAGTTACATCAAGATTGTCAATATACAATAATTTGCGGTTCTCTTTTTGAAGAGTAATCTCATCAACAGAAAAATCTATTTTTGAAGAAAAATAAGTTTTTA
>JAZSES010000226.1:0-2672 GCA_045531805.1 Candidatus Limenecus sp.
CTATGTGTTGGGTTATGTTCCATAAAACACAAAATAAAATGTATGTGTTTGATGAGTTGGTAGAAGAACATACTTCAACGCTTATATGGGCAAGGAAATTAATTGAAAGATACCCAGACCATAAAGGGCATATTATTATAAACGGTGATGCTGCAGGTAATCAAAGGAACTGTGCACACACTAACCCTGATATGACTAACTTTAAGATAATCAAGCAAGAGTTAGAGCGGTATTATAACAGACCCGTTGATTTACAGGTTCGTAGAGGCAACCCACACAAGATTAAAAGGTTTGAAGCGTTTAACAATATGATTAAGCGTTACGACGGTGAAATATGTTTTTATATCGATGATAGATGTAAATGGACTATATACAACATTGAAAATGCTAAGTATAAAGAGGGTACAAGAGAAGTAGATGAACCAACAGTAAGCGATATCAAAAAAGACCCTAAGAAGAAGTTCTTAATTCACCCTCTAGATGCCGTGTCATATCCTGCTGAGTACTATTACCCAATAAAATAGCCAGTTTTAGGAACTGATACGCTCTATAAAAAGGAGTATTGGTTATGGAATTAAAAAATGACGTTATTGAGGTAAATAAGCAGTTATCAACAGAAGATAGAAAGAAATTTGCTAGTAAAATAGCTTCTTATTTCAAGAAATGGGATGAAGATAGACAATCTCAAATCGCAACAGCACGTGATATTATGTCAGAAACTTACCTTAACCAAGCAAGTAGAATAAAAGAGGGTGCTGAATGGAAAGCAGATGTTAAATTAAATGCCTTGTACAATATTAAAAGGGCTAGAAAAGCTGTTATATGGCGTGAGATATGGTCTAATGCTTCTCAAATGTTTGATGTTAGAGGTACTAATGAAGAAACAGAGAAAAACGCTAAGCTACAAAAGGCAGCTATTGTAGATTCATTAGAAAAAATGGATATCGGTCAACAATTTGACGCAGGTATTGATAATTTATTTGATATCGGTGAGATTATATTCAAAACAGACTGGGTTAGAAAAACTAAAACAGTAAAAAGACAAAGAAAAGATGTAGGTTTTGTGTTTCAAAATATCATTCGTTCAATGACTGGTGCAGGTTATACATCTGCACCTCTTACTAACATTGAAGTCCCTTTGTATGAGAACGCAAGAGTTGAATCAATTAGCCCGTTTATGTTCGTATTTGACCATTCTAAGTACAAGTTGAAAGATAAAGATTCTTGGGATTCTTGTATCAAGATATATAAAAGATTTGAAACACTAGAAAATGTTAAAAACAATAAATTATATACAATTAGTGAGGATGATTTAAGAGAATTAGTATTAGAGAAAGAAAACAAAACAACCGACAATAAAGAGCTTGTTGATATGAGAGAATTAGACGAGTTCGGGGGTGAATATTCAATACTTTATGCACACGGTGATTTTAAGATAAATGGGAAAATATACAAGAACTATATAGCTGAGGTATTGGCGGGTAGATTCCTTATCAGATTTGAAGAAAATCCGCTATATATCAACCCATTTATTCTATGTGCATTAGAATACGACCCACTAACTAAGCGTGGCATAACTCCTTTAAAACCTGTTTATGGTATGTGCCAAGAAGCAGAAATATTAACTAATACAGCGTTTGACGTGCAAAAATTGAAAGCTAATCCCCCGTGTTGGTGTAATGAAGCACTGTTAAACGATGATAATACAAAAGCTGACGGTTCAATCCCTATTATGCCTGGTAAGCTTATAAAAGTATCTAATAGTTATACTGGGGCATTGCCGACAGAAGTAAACATATCAGGAGAAGGGATAGGAGATTTAATAGGGTTATTAGACCAAAAGATATCAGACCTTTCAAGTGTTTCCTCTGTTATGTATGGTAATATCGAGTCATCTAAGCGTACAGCTACAGAATTATCTTTAGCCGATAAAGGTTCATCATCTCAAACAGGTAAAGAACTAGACACAATCTATCAAGATTTAACTATTCCAATGATTAAGAATATAGCAGAATTACTAGCGATGTTCAAATCAGGTACTGATTATGTATATGCACAAGAAAAAGGAAAAAACGTAGAGTATCGTATCACAGATGAGGTAAGAGGAGCGGAATATAATTACATCTATGAGGACAGAAACGCAATCCACGACAGAAAAGCCAAGTTCCAAGAGATGTACCAGTTATTTCAAGGTGCTGGGCAACATCCTGAACTATTTGCAATGGTTGATTGGAAAGAAGTATTTACTACTGGTGTTGAGATGATTGGATTTGATAACGCTGATAAATTCTTTGTAGATGATACACCAGCCCAACAATTTAGCGAACAATTAAAACAAATTCCACCTGAGCTACAAGAACAAGTAGTGGGTATGTTCTCGCAACAACTTCAACAAATGGCTCAACAATACCAAATGCAACAGCAGCAACAACAAATGCAAACACAAGCTAACCAACAAGTGCAAATGGATATGATGAGAGATAACGCAAGGGCTAATGCAGAAATGCAAGCTATTAATGCATATTCACAAAACCAATTATAAACAGCGTAAAAGAGAATACTCCTATTAACGCAAAGAAATAAAGTAAGAATTTATAAATAGGTTTTAAAAACTTTTTAAGCATATAAGAAAGGTAACACAAAAAATGAGCGCAAGCAAGCTGTTTCGAATG
>JAZSES010000408.1:0-4061 GCA_045531805.1 Candidatus Limenecus sp.
GGATTATTGATGGCTTATATCAACGATCCAGATAATATTACTATTAATGATAAAGCGGCTGACGTAAATTGCGATGGTTATATAACTGATGAAGATTTTAATATAATCTTGCGTTATGTTAATGAGTTTGAATTAGAAAAAGAATATTTAGATAATCTCAATAATAATCGTATACCTGATTCTGATTATGCGATAGCTTATGACATAGACAAAGATTCTATATACATCAGTTATAGCTATGAATCATAAATATGAATGTTTAAGAGGTGATTTAATTGGGTATTGATTTTTATAATTGGCTTGATGTAACATTTAGTGCTTATGACGCAGCTAACGTATACGATAATATGCATGAAATAGAACATACGATAACTATCAAACCTAAAGTGTCTTCAGTAATAACAATTGACGCTACCTTATATTATTATGATGAAACCTCTGGTTATTATATAACCCATTCAACCGGCATTAAATCATTCAGCCCTGGGGAGCCAGTTAGTTACACATATCGTAAGCGATGGAGTTGCTCTAATCATAGCAACAGTACTTACAACGCAAATGTCAAATTTTATATTAAAGGCAAAATTTCAAATGGTTCAGAATGGTATGACATAAACACAAATACAAGTATACCACTTGGTGACAAGGCCGATAACACCATACAAGTTTATAGTCTCGTTGATACAGTGTCAACTACACTTGTAAGTCATGAGGAATATGTGCAAATTGGGCCTCCAGGTACAATTGAAATAACTAGTGATCCTAATATAGATATTAATAATAATATAAAGTTTTCATATGAATTAATTGACTCAACTTACTTTAGTCATGGAACTGTTGGTTACGAGATATATAATAGTCAAGGGTATTTGATTTATGGTAATTATAGCGAGTTGTTAAATCCTGTTGGCACTGAAACAATATCGATAGGTAGTAAAGCGTTTTATTTAGAACCATTAGTCTTGAAAATTAATTTTACTTCATATGGCACTGACAGTACTTCATACACGCTTGATAAATCATATAAGTTGTACGGTACGTCTGCTGCACTGGCATATCATGATGAAACTGCAATTAATGACGAAAATAACACATTTATGTTTAATATTGAAAATCCTGACAATATTAACATTTCAACTGTATACGTCAAATACTCAAATAGTTCAAGTGATTCAATGGAATATTATGCTGAGCGTTCTGTTGAATTAAACACATATGACAGTGAACTTGATTTAGAGTTTGAAATTATAGATCCGCAGACTGATGATAATGTAGTATATGTTGAAATAGGAATAACATCAAATGACGATTATGGTCAAACATACACTAATGTTAGCAGATTTGAGACTCAGTACACTGAATTAAATCCTGAGCCAATTTACCCTGAGATTGACGTGATATCACGAGATGATGGTGTGGTTATTCAACCATTAGATAATTCAAAACAAATGAAACGTGTTGAATATGAGTCCATTAGTAATGGTTTGAATATTATTAAGAAAAATTTAAATCATAAGTGCATACATCACGATACAGATAATCCAAAGTTTTATTACAAGAATGACTTAGGTGAATTCATATCAATTAAAATCATTTCAAATTATAACGAAAATAATAATCAATTATTAGTTATATCTGACCCATTATCTGAAAATAAAATAAATTTAGGCGTTATAATTAATCTTAAAACTGGTCAAATACGCGAAGCATCTTTTAGTGGTACTTTAGATAGTACTCAAGATATTATATTAGGTGATTATAATAATGACGGCTCTATTGACAACAAGGATTATGCATTGTTGATGCAGTATTTAAACGGTTGGAATGTCGATATTGTTAAGCATGATATAAATAATGATGATGTATTAGACTATAAAGATAGCAGACTTTTAATGCAATATTTAAATGGTTGGAATGTAGAACTTGGGACTAATTATGATAATTTTGAATATGACGTAGATATTAATAATTTATACATAAGTTATAATTATTGCCCTGATGGTATATTATATGTTAACACTACGCCTAATGAAGAATCAGCTACTTGGAAACCAGCTATAGGTTTAATATCTAAAAATTCAGATGGTTCACGTGATGTATTTTTACCAAATTTAAATAAGTGGTTAATTAAAAATAATGAATTTACCGCAGGTATATTTAACGGCGGAAACTTATACATTGATAATAAACTTATTAATAGTTTAGATTTAAGCGATTCAACGATATTTGATAATAATTCGTATTTACAAGAAACTATTAGTAGTAATTTTGCATTCTGTCGTTGTAAATCATTAACACAGGTTAACACTATTAATGACAGTATAAATATTATTGGTGAACATATGTTTGCTGAATGCGTAAATCTTAAAAATGTCATTATCGGAAATAATATTACGCGAATAAACAGTAACGCATTTTATAGGTGTGAAAATCTTATGAATGTATATATAACAGATAGCGTTACGCATATTGAAGACGATGCATTCAGTAACACCTCTAGTGATTTAACATTTAAGTGTAGCGAAGGCTCATATGCTGATAATTACGCAAAATCTCATAATATTAAAGTTGAATACAGTTAATATTTAAATATTGATTAGACAGACACCATTTAAGTCTGTCTAATTTTTTTCATAAAACTATTTACATTTGTAAAAATTTGTGATATAATAATAAATGTAAACTAAAAAACAAATTTTTAAAAATGTGAGGTTAAAACTATGAAAAACATCAAATATAATTTTAATAAAGGATATGTTAGAATACTATCAAGGCAATGTTCAGATGATATTAATTCACGAAAAATTGGACGTCCTAAAATCAGATATGATATATGTTTACGTGATGGTAAATTAACACCTATTCATCAAAATTTGACTAAAAGACAAATGTTAGAAATAAAATCAGAAATTGAGAAACAAGGTAATACACTTTGGTAATGCATTAATGAAAGGAACTATCATGGACGCTGTTATATTTGTATATAAGAAATCAAATGTCGAAGGAGAGACTTTGTTAGGATTGTATTCAACGCCGCAAAAGGCTGAACGCGCTATAAATAATTATTGTGCAAAATATCCTAACTATTTTAGAAAATGCTTTCGTACTGAAACACATGCTATAGATGTAGACTATCTATAAACTGTCTAAATATATAATTAGGTAGATTCTCCATAAAATTATTGAGGTGTGTATTTAATTATTATGTCAAAATTAGAAATTGTATTTGGAGAGCCAGTTAATTTAACCGGCTCTCAATCTATTTTCATATATTCTAATTGCTGGGATAGTCGATTAACTGGCTTAATGTTTGAATTGATGCCAGTTCACTATCATCAATCATTTAATTGTTATGAGGCGTCCATGATAGATTTAGAGTATCTTGAACGTCGTTGTCAAGAAATGAAGGTAGAATACCATATAAATATACCTCAAGAATCAAAAACAAATACAGATGAATTAAATGAATCTACTGATGCAACAGATAAACGTACATATAAATATAAAACTCCACCTCTTTCGCATCAATTAGTTGGAATTGATTTTGGTATGAATAGACCGCGTTATCTATTAGGTGATGATATGGGTCTAGGAAAAACGAAACAAGTAATTGATATAGCCTGCCGTAAAAAATATGAATTAGGATATAAACACTGTTTAATAATTTGCGGAATAAATGGTTTAAAGTGGAATTGGGAAGAAGAAATTAAAAAACATTCAGACGAGAGATGTAAAATTTTAGGTAATCGTAAAAACACTAAAGGTAAATGGGTTGTTAAAGGGAATAAAGAAAAACTATTAGATATTACACCCAGTCTTGACGATGATATATATTTCTATATAACTAATGTTGAAACACTAAGAAATAATCAAATTGCAAATCAATTAAAATTACTGTGTGATAATAATGAGATACAAATGATTGCATTTGACGAATTTCATGTAGTTAATTCTATAGATGCACAGCAGAGTAAAGGTTTGCTTAAATTAAATTCAGAATCTATGATAGCAATGACTGGCTCTCCTATAATGAATTCGCCATTAGATTTATATATGTGTTT
>JAZSES010000396.1:0-4932 GCA_045531805.1 Candidatus Limenecus sp.
GCATTTCATCAGCAGCTTTTTTTGTGAAAGTTAGTAACAAGATGTTTTCAGGTTTTACACCACTTTCAATAAGTCTTGCAACTCTGTAAGTTAGGGTTTTTGTTTTTCCTGAACCTGCACCTGCAATAACTAAAACTGAACCATTTTTGTGCTTTACGGCTTCAAGTTGTGCGCAGTTAAGTTCTTTGTCGTAATTTATTTTGTATTGCGAGGAAGTGTCTTGTTTTTTCAAGACATATTTCTTTACGCTAGGAACTGTTTTTTCTTCTTTAATTAGATTGTCCATAAGAATATTATAACGATAATTGTCTGTTTTATAAAATTGTAAAAAAAAGAATCGCATTTTGCGATTCTTTTTTTAATTCTGTAAAGATATAAACTATTTTTGTTCGTATCTTTTTTTGAATCTTTCAACTCTACCTTCAGTATCCATGATTTTTTGGTTACCAGTGTAGAATGGATGGCATTTGTTGCAAATTTCAACAGTGATGTTTTCTTCGATTGATCCGGTTTCAATTTCGTTTCCGCAAACGCATTTGATTCTCATTTTGTTATATTCCGGATGAATTTCTTTTTTCATTGTGTTCATTCCCTTCATAAATTTTAATGGTTTACTAAAATTCTAGTCCGCTGAAAATTTATTATCAAGTTTTTTGTGATAACATTAAAGAAAAATTAAGAAAAAAAGGGATTGAATAATTATGAAAATGTCAAAAATGTTTGTTCAAACACTCAGAGAATTTCCATCAGATGCTGAAGTTATAAGTCACAAATTGCTTGTTAGAGCTGGTTATATTAGAAAATTGGCACAAGGTGTTTATAACTATCTACCTTTGATGTGGAGAGTATTGAAAAAAGTTGAAAATATTGTTAGAGAAGAAATGGACGCAGCTGGAGCTCAAGAAATGCTCATGCCGTTTGTTCAACCAGAAGAATTGTGGCAAGAGTCTGGGCGTTGGAATGTTTATGGCAAAGAATTGATGCGATTGAAAGACCGTCACAACCGTGGTATGTGTCTTGGACCTACTCATGAAGAAGTTATTACGGCAGTGGCAAGAGAAGGTATAAAATCATATAAACAATTACCTGTTAATTTGTATCAAATTCAATCAAAATTCCGTGATGAAGTTCGTCCTCGTTATGGTCTATTGAGAGGTCGTGAGTTCATTATGAAAGATGCTTATAGCTTTGATTCTTCTCAAGAAGGTTTGGAAAAATCTTATGCAGATATGGCAGAAGCTTACTACAAAGTTTTTGAAAGATGTGGTTTGGAAACAAAAGCTGTTCAGTCAGATTCAGGTGCTATTGGTGGTGCAGTTTCTCACGAATATATGGTGTTGATTGATGATACAGAGAACAATGCTGGTGAAAACGATGTATTTTTCTGTAAAAATAAATCTTGTACATATGCTGCAAACGCAAACCATGCAGTTTCTGTTTTGGATGATGTAGAAGTTGATGGCGCAAAATATTTTGCTGAATTCAAAAAAGTTGATACTCCAAATACAACTACAATTGACGAATTGTCTGCATTTTTGAAAGTTCCAGCTACAATAATTTTGAAGTCAATGATTTATGTTGCTGATAATAAAATTGTTATGGCTTTAATCAGAGCTGATAAGACATTTGAAGAAACAAAAGTTATGAATGCAGTAGGCGCAAATGAAATTAGAAGTGCTGCGCCATCTGAGTTGGAAGCTATTTTTGGTGCTGGCAAAGGTTTTGTTGGACCTAAAGGTCTGGAACAATTCTCTATACCAGAAGAATATGATGGCAAGAAAATTACTTTGGTTGCTGATTTGACTGCACAAGATATGAAAAACTTTGTAATTGGTGCAAATGAAACTGACAAGCACTTTGTTGGTGTGAATTGGTCAGATTTGGAAACACCGATTTTTGCTGATATTAGACTTGTTGAAGCAGGTGAAAAATGTCCTGAATGTGGTGAGCCATTGTTTGTTACAAAAGGGATTGAAGTTGGTAACATTTTCCAATTGGGTACAAAATATTCAAAAGCTATGAATGCAGTTTATCTTGATGAAAATGGTAAAACTCAACCTTTTATAATGGGGTGTTATGGTATCGGTATTTCAAGAACTGCTGCAGCTGCTGTAGAAAGACATCACGATGAGTGGGGTATAAAGTGGCCAATTGCTATTGCCCCTTATCATGTTGATATTGTTCCTGTAAATATTCAGGATGAGCTTCAAATGAAGGTTGCAAATGAGATTTATGAAAAACTTTGTGCTCAGAAAGTTGAAGCCGTACTTGATGACAGAGATGAGCGTGCTGGTGTTAAATTTAAAGATGCTGACTTGATAGGTTTCCCTCTTAGAATTACTGTAGGTAAAACTATCAATGATGGCTTGGTTGAATTTAAGATTAGAGAAACTGGTGAAGTTGTTACAGTTAAACCAGAAGAAGCTATAGAAAAAGTTATTGAAGCAGTAAAACCTTATATTAAATAGTAAAGGAGGTTGTTATGATAAAGCTTGTTGGGTACAAAACACCTGCTGCAGCTAGAATGCTTCATAATATGAAGGTTTCTACAAAAAGGGTTTGTTTGACTTTTGATGATATAATTCCAAAAGCATCAGAGGACTTAAAAGCAAAGCGAACTTATATGCAGAGCGATGCTTTTTTGAAAGACGAACATAATGTAAAAATGTTTAATTTGTATGACCGCTTGATTGCTGCTAGAGATAAGATTGCTGAGAACATTCGTTTGAATAATTCAAAGCCTAATGCCGAAATTCAAGTTCAGGGCAACAATGGTTATGCTCGAATAAAAAAATATTTGGATATTAATCCTAAAATGAATTTTTCAAATAAACCTTCTTTTCAGGATAAAGAAAACAATGAATATTCTTTAGCAAGAACTCTTATTTATAACCACTCTCGAGAATTTAAGAGTAAGATTGGAAGATAATATTTTTTGAAGAAATAAAAAGACGTTTCATATTGAAACGTCTTTTCTGTTTAAAATCTTCCGCCTCGTAAATAATATTCTGAACAACTAAGTCCATTCGCGCTATTGCAATCTCTTGCTAGTTCACGATTTGTCATTTGTGAACCAAAAGCTTCAATTCTATCTTTGTATAGATACATTCCAAAAATATCTTTGCCAATTCTATTAGGTTTTTTTGTTCCATTCATGTCGAATAATACAGTTGCACAAGGCTTTTGGTTTGAACATTCGCAAGATAGCCACTTGAATGCAACAATATTACCATTTTCTTGATATGAGAAAAATCTAGTAAATATTTTTGATTGCATTGAAACTTGTGAACCGTTTTTGAATTTATAGTGGTAGTGTTTTAGATTGTTGGTGTTTTTTTCTAAATCTACATTCAAATATGGACTGAGGATTTTGAATATGTCTTTTTCATGTGTATCCAAGTTTCTTTTTGAACAAATTTCCTCAACTTTTTCAACATCGGAAATGCCAAAAACCCCAAAGTTTGATTGCATTTCTGCATAGCTATTTTTCCAGTTTGAAACAATCCTAGCTTCTTTTGAATTATTAAAAATAACAGGAATACAAAGAATTACGGTTGTAAGCATTAATCCAGCTACAATCATAAGTTCTACCATATTGAATGCTCTAAGTTTTTTCATAAAACTCCAATTGCTTTGTTAATAAGGTGCTGTGTGCTGTGTGCACATAGCACCTGTAAAAGTATTAGTTAGTTTGCTAAATCAAGTTGTTTTTTCTCTTTCATTAGCTTGTCATATATCCATTCTGGTATAAAGTTTTTACCCAAAATAATTTGACCGTTATTTGGATTTGGTGCGTGGAAGTCAGAACCTCCAGTGATAATCAACCCATTTTTCTCTGCGATAGAAGAATAGTATTCAACCATAGCGGGCGAATGTTTTCTATGGTAAGCTTCAACACCCCTCAAGCCGTAATGCATGAACTCTTTTATTAAACTTTCTGCATCTTCAACATCGAATGGGTGTGCAAAAACAGGAATACCACCAGCATCATAAATAATTTCTATTGCTTCGTGTGGGGTAATTGTATTTCTTTGTACATAAACATCAGAGTCGTTGTTTATGTATTTGTTGTAAGCATCCATAACACTGTTTGTTCCACCGACCATTGTAATTGCTTTTGCAATATGTGGACGACCTATGCTTCCGCCTTCTGCAACAAGTGTTTTAAGTTTGTCCAAAGTAATATTTATGCCTTCTTTTTTATTTAAAAGATGCAAAATTTCTTCGGTCTGTTTTATACGAGCTTTTTGTTGTGATTTTAACATCGAAACAAAATCACTATCTTCACGATTCATAAAATAACCTAGAATATGAATTTCTGTATTTTTATAAATCGTATTAATCTCAACCCCTGGAATAATTTCCAGCGGTGTCGACGAAGTTTCTTTTGCGATTTTTTTTGCATGGGCTACTGCTATTGGGTATGCCAGAACATTGTCGTGGTCTGTAATCGCAATAGCATTCAGTCCTGCGTCAATAGCAGTTTCAACGATTCTTTCGGGCGAAAAAACACCGTCCGAATAAATCGTGTGAATGTGTAAATCGACTTTCACCTTTCTATCCTTTCATCATGCTTTTACCTCACTAATATCTTTTGTAAATTGAATTCTTTTGATACTTTGAGCTTGCCCAGAAACGGCATCAAAGTCTATTTCAACAGCGTTGAATTCTAAAATGTTAGATTCTTCTATATCGAATCTTTCAGGTATGCTGGTCATCAGTCTTTTTAGAGAAGATTCATATGCCATACCGATTACGGAGTCATGAACACCACAAAAGCCGGCATCTGTTATGTATGCGGTGTGATTATTTAATATTTTTTCGTCAGCTGTTTGTACGTGTGTGTGTGTACCCAAAACAGCACTTATCCCATGTGAGGCACAAAATTTTCCGAAACATATTTTTTCTGCACTGGCTTCTGCGTGAAAGTCC
>JAZSES010000303.1:0-3220 GCA_045531805.1 Candidatus Limenecus sp.
TTTAGAAAGATTAGATGCTAGAAAATTCTCAGTTGAAAAAGTAGATGGTTCTGCGCCGAATGGCAAGATAGACCAAGAATTTCTCCAAGGATATACGGGTGACTGTTGGTTACTTTCATCAATAAAAGCAATAGCAAGCAATGAAGAAACTTTAGCTATATTGAACGATATGATAGCCGTTGATGAAAAAGGGAATGTTACAGTAACACTCAAACATCTTGATAAGACTTACCATATTTCTAAAGAAGAACTCAAAGGCACAGATGAATTATCTAGAGGTGACCTAGATGTTAGAGCGTTAGAAATTGCAGTTAACAGATATATGAATGAAGGTAATTATATAACATTACAAACATACCTACGTGGTATACAAGACATAGACCAAGGTAACCAAACGTCAGTAGGTATGCAATTATTATTAGGAGTAACGAATATCTCTGATAATTTGGGGGCTTTCGGCATTTTGTATGATATGATAACTCTAGAAACAAACTTAATCGACGATATTAAAAGTGGAAAATATATCGCAGTATGTGGTGTAGGAAATTTAATTGCAGATGGCTTTGTAAGTTGTGATGCAGAAACTACTGATGGCAAGAAAATTGATAAATTGTATAATAATCACGCTTATTCAATTGTAGGAGCTGACGAAAAATTCATCTACATTGTTAATCCACACAATACATCAGAAACTTTAAAATTCTCTCACGAAGAATTTAAAAAATGTTTTACGACTGGAGCAGTTTTTAGTATTGATGAAATAAAAGAAAAAAATCCGATAAATGATCAAACTCTGACAAATAACAAAGAAATCAAACAAAATAATATCAATAATAACCAAAATCAAACAGAAGACAACAAAATCTATGACGGTGGAGAATTACCTGAGGTAATTATTGACGGCAAAGCAGGTGATAAAGTTACTGTAAAAGATGGTCATACATTCATTGCAATAACTGATGATGAAGGCAATATTTGCTATCGTGTTCAAGACGAAGAAGGCAACGTATCATTTGTCTCAACTGAAGTCTTCGATAAATTAATCAAGAACGGAGATGGCAACATTAAGGATATATTAAAAGACTATGCTTCTAAAAACTCTACTGATTTATCAGAAGAGTTAATTGGATTCAATTGGACTGATGAAAGAAAAGCTAGCATAGAAACTGAACTCAAAGAAAAATATGGCAACTACCGCTACAGCATTGCTTACAACTTTGATGGTTCTTACTCATTTGCAATTTTTGACTCTCAAGGAAGAAAAATTTCTCCAGAAGACGCTTTGAAAGGTTATGATAAACCATTAGAAGATAACTCTTCTTTGAAACAAGATATTTCTAATGATGCTAAAAAAATATCAAATAATGTAACTAATGATGCTAAATTACAAGGTGGATTAAGTTGGATGAACAACAACTTTAGAGACACCAATGGAAACTTCGATAGTCAAGGCTTTACGGATTGGGTAAATTACAACTATGGACAAGGTTCTGCGTACAACTTTACAGGTGACAATCTTCAATTTGCCTATGATGCTCTTCAAAACACCGCACTAAATGGCAATTGGTCAGATTTTTTCTCGAATGCTGACAAACTTGGTATAAACCCTCACTCAATTGATATTTGGGGAAACTCTAACCCTACCATAAATGAATTAACTCAAAAATGGCAACAAATGGCTGGAGGTGTTATAGATGCAACTCCATATATTCAAGAGTTGCATTTTGAATACCAAATAGCGGCTACTTCAGGAGATGATGACACAACATTTAGACACCGTGCGCAAATGATTGAACACTCACTAAGACAAGCGTTGATAGCTGCGGGTGTGAATTTATACTCTATATAAAACAAAAAGCTGGCAATTAAATTTGCCAGTTTGCTATTATAAATACAAATTTTAATTTATTAACAAATGTTAAGCAGATTTTATAAATAAGTAAATTTTCACTCACAAATTGTTTTTATATAAGTGTAAGGTTAGATTAATAAGTTATCTCAAAAAGAGATAAACAACTTTGGAGGTTGGTTATGTCAGCAATTAGCGGATACATGGGTTATCCAAATCAGTTTCAGGTCTATGCAAATCCGACTGGTGCAGGTTTGAATAGTTTAAATGCGGAATATGCCAAAGACTTCGGTCTTTATACACCTCCGGTTTACAACCTGCCATACGATGTATCAATGGGTTACGGAATGGGCGGTGGCGCATACGGTATGTATGGGATGGGAATGATGAATCCATATATGGGTATGAACAAGCAGTATCTTGAATACATAAATATGGACTACAAAGATAGACTTAAATATGACGCAGACTTAAGAAGTACAGCTGCAGAAATTCAATATGCAGAAGGTAAAAATGCAAAAAATTACGCCGCAGCAACTGATGGCTTAACAGGCTCAATCAGAGAAGCTTGCAACTCACTTCAAACAGTTGTAGCAGAAGGTGAAACAGATCAAATTGTAAAACAATTTGACGGAATTGTTGATATGCTAAAACGTTCACCTCTATATGAAAGATTAAAACAAGAATTTAAAGATGACCCAATTGCACTTGAAAAAACTCTTAGAAACTGTGCAAGAGAACAATATCAAGCAGTAACAGGACAAGACTTAAAAGCAGTTATCCAGCAAAATTGCGACAGCGCACTAACTAATGCATTCTGGAACACTATTTCATTTGGTAATGCACAAACATATTCAGCAGAAGAAATCATTGCAAAAATGGAAGGTTCTGAAACACCAAGAAAAGTTAAAACAAAACAAAAAATTGGTCAATTAGGCGGTGTTACAGCGACTACAGCATCAGGAGCAGCAATTGGTGCAATAGCAGGCCCAGTAGGTGCACTAGTTGGTGCAGGCATCGGTCTTGTAGCAGGTCTAATCGGCGCAAACTGTGCATAAAAAAGAATTAAACATATACCAACCTAAATAAAAACCTAACCTAAGACCTTTTGTATCTACCAAAAGGTCTTTTTAATATTCAAAAAAATGTAGTATAATTACTAACAATAGAGAATTTATAAGGAATTATATGAAAATATTAATAATAGGTTCAGGTGCAAAAGAACAAACAATTGCAAAACTTATATCAAACTACGAACAAACAGAACTAGTTTTTGTTGCACCAGGGAATGATGCAATAGACGAATTTGCAAATTGCATAGACATAAATGCAAACAATATAGAAGAACTAGTAGAATTTGCAAAAGCAAAT
>JAZSES010000231.1:0-6287 GCA_045531805.1 Candidatus Limenecus sp.
AAACAAGTAACATATATGCAAAAGATTATTGTCCACTAGGAATAAAAGTTTGTAATTTTAAAGGCAAAGTAAGAGTTAGCGATGTACTAAAATTCACGCCCGCATACAATTCTGGCATTGAGCAAGGCGACAGAATACTAGAAATTAATGGAACAAAAATAAATGACATCACTGAATACAAAAAAGCGTTACAAAACGTCACAAAAGAAAATGTATACAAATTTACAGTATACCGCGTAGATAGCTGCTCTAAATTTTCCGTAGAAATCAAAAATACACCATTTGGTGGAGATATTAGTGAAAGCTGAATTTAGAGTTGATTTTATGCTAATTTATTGGTATAAATAAACTGGCACATTGTGCTGATGGTGTTATTAGATTAGTAATAAAGGAGAATTATGGGATTACCTAAAGTAGCATATTTTTCAATGGAAATTGCATTAGACCAATCCTTAAGCACTTACTCAGGTGGCTTAGGCTTTTTAGCTGGCTCACACATGCTTTCTGCAGGTCACTTACAACTTCCAATGGTCGGCGTTACGATGTTGTGGTCCTATGGATACTACAATCAGAGAATTAACGAGGAAGGTAACGTTGATGTAGCTTATATCAGAAAACATTATGACTTTTTACAAGATGTAGATGCATCAGTTACATTGAACATCTTTGGAGAAAACGTAATAGTAAAAGCTTATCGTGTAGATCCAGAATTATTTGGTTCTTGCCCAGTGTATCTATTAACTACAGATGTGGATGGAAACTCTGAATGGGCAAGAAGTATCACTCACAAACTATACGATGGAAATGAAAAAATCAGAATTGCACAAGAAACAGTACTAGGTATAGGTGGTATCAGACTGCTTCAAGCAATTAAATACGATTTTGAATGTGTACATATGAACGAAGGTCACGCACTACCAGCAGCATTTGAATTGTTGCAACAAAATGGTGGAGACCTAGAAAAAACAAAAAGACAAGTTGTATTCACAACACACACTCCTGTAGCAGCTGGTAATGAGGTTCACTGGGTTGATACACTTATGGAAGGTGGTTTCTTTGCTGGTTGTTCTAGAGAAAGAGCTGTAGAACTCGGTGGTGAACACTTCTCATTAACAGTCGCAGCTTTAAGAATGAGCCGCATTGCAAACGCTGTATCACAACTTCACGGCTTAGTTTCAAACAAAATGTGGAATTGGGTAGAAGGCAGATGCCCAATTCGTGCGATTACAAATGCTGTTAATTTGCATTATTGGCAAGATGAAAGAATTAGAGATGCAAAAACTCTTCAAGACTTGCTTGATGCAAAAGTAGAAATGAAAAAAGAAGTATTTAGCTATATTGCTAATACTACTGGTAAAAGATTTGACCCTAATGTATTGACCATTACTTGGGCAAGAAGATTTGCTGATTACAAACGAGCTTGGTTGATCTTCATGGATATGGATAGAATCCTTAAATTGTTGAATGCTGACAAAGTACAATTAATTTTTGCTGGTAAATTCCATCCAGATGATGCTATGGGTAGAGAAATGTTTAATAACATTCTTCACAAATCTTACAATATTAAAAATGTAGCAGTTTTGGCTGGTTATGAACTTGAGTTGAGTGGTAAATTGAAAAGAGCTACTGACGTTTGGTTAAATACTCCTATCCGACCACTTGAAGCGTCAGGTACATCAGGCATGTCTGCTAATATGAACGGTGCTCTTCACCTTTCAATTTTTGACGGTTGGACAGTTGAGGGTACTTTCCCTGGTATCAATGGTTACACTGTTGAATACCCTGGCTTAGATGATGACATCCCATGGGAAGAACGTCATTGGAAAGACCATGCTTGTATTATGGATACGATTGAAAATCAAATCATTCCTACATACTATGATAACAAAATGGAATGGGCGAGAATGATGCGTCAAGCTATTAGAACCGCTGAAGCATATTTCAACTCAGACAGAATGGTTGTAGAATACTTTAATAGAATTTACAAACCAATCGCTCATGAAAATCCAAAAGAAGGTGGATTAAATACTAGTGCTCAAGACATGACTGTAGATCCATCTCAAAAAGAAAGCCCAAATATGGATGCTTGGACGTATTCAAATATTAAATAGTAACTAACTAATTTAATACAAAAACCGCTTTAAATTCTTAAAGCGGTTTTTTATATAGTTACATTTAAGTACTAGCAACGAGAAAATACTTCTATTTCCAATGATTCCATTGTATTTGCCAAGAAATAAGCTGAGCTAGCAATCATAGAAGCATTATCAGTACAATATTTCATTTCAGGTGCATAAATCTTGTAACCTTTATCTTCTAAAGCAAAAAACTTTCGCCTTATTTCTGAATTTGCAGCCACACCACCGCCTAAGACAATTTGCTTTATATTAAACTTTTCTGCCGCTTTTAGTGTTTTCCTAAACAAAGTGGATGTAATACATTCTTGAAAACTTGCTGCAATATCTTCTTTAGGTATCTCCCCGAGTTCTTTTTCCAGTTTTCTAGTTAAATTAAGTACGGCGGTTTTTAAACCAGAAAAGCTAAAATCGAATTCGCCTTGTACTTTCGCATCTGGAAGTTTATAGGCATTAGGGTTACCATTTGGTGCCATTCTATCAAGATTTAAACCTCCAGGATAAGGCAATCCCATTAATCTTGCAACCTTATCATATGCTTCACCAGTGGCATCATCTATAGTTTCACCAATAATTTCTTGTTTTAAGAAACTATCAACTTTGATAATTTGAGTATGTCCACCACTGACCAGTAATGCAATCATTGGCGGCTTCAAGTCTGTTCCAATATAATTGGCGCAAACATGAGCGTTTAAATGATTGACGCCTATGAACGGCTTGTCGTATGTAATAGCAAGCGCCTTAGCTGCATTCAAACCAACAAGCAATGAACCGACAAGCCCAGGGCCAACTGTAGCTGCAATTGCCGTAATATCATTCATCATAATTCCTGATTGTTGTATTGCTTCGTCAATTATTAAATTAACCGCATCCAGATGTTCACGAGCCGCAACTTCAGGAACTACGCCACCAAATTGTTGGTGAGTTTTTATCTGAGATGCAACAACATTGGCCAAAACTTCTCTGCCATTTTTTACAATTGCACAAGCTGTTTCATCGCAACTAGACTCAAGTGCAAGTATGATTATATCATCCTCAGCATCAGGGCCAATAAATACACTTTCACCGCTAAGAGGTTTTTTAAATTCCTTGATAATTTTTGTCATAAATTACTCTCTATGGCTTATTTCATTGAGCAATCCGTCGACAAATTCATCAACCTTGAGTGTTCCTATTGGACCTTTACCTCTTTTTCTAATTGCTACGGCATTTTCTTCAATTTCTTTATCACCGATAACAACAACATATGGTATTTTCTTGTCTTGTAAAGCTTCTCTTATTTTGTAATTCATACTTTCTGAACGGTCATCCAGATTAGCTCTTATGCCTGCATTACGTAATTTTTTATAAACTCTTTCTGCAAAGTCAGAATGTTTATCATTAGAAATTGGCACAACGGCAACTTGAGTAGGTGCTAACCAAAGAGGGAATGCACCAGCATAATGCTCAATAAGGATACCATGGAAACGTTCCATAGAACCAAAGATAACTCTATGTAACATTACAGGTGTTTTCAATTGTCCATCTTTGTCTTGATATTTTAAATCAAAACGAGCAGGCAAATTGAAGTCTAATTGGATAGTTGCACATTGCCAAGTTCTGCCAATAGCATCTTTAACTTTGAAATCGATTTTGGGACCATAGAATGCACCATCACCTTCATTAATCTCGTATTTCATGCCTCTTCTGTCCATGGCTTCTTTTAAGCCAGCTTCTGCTCTATTCCAATTTTCTATTTCCCCAACATAGCTTTCAGGTCTTGTTGAAAGTTCAACTTCAAAATCCATTTTGAATATAGCCATTGTGTCAGCAACAAAGTCGATAATTTCGTTAATTTCATCAACTAGTTGTTCAGGTGTACAGAAAACATGAGCATCATCTTGAGTAAAGCCTTGTACACGAGTTAGGCCAGCCAATGCACCTGAGTGTTCTTTTCTGTATACAGTACCCAATTCAGCCATACGAAGTGGCAATGAACGATATGAATGTCTATTGGATTGATAAATTAAGATATGGAAAGGACAGTTCATCGGTTTTAAAACAAATTGTTCATCAGAATCTTCTTCTTTTTGCAAGAAGAACATGTTATCTCTGTAATGATCAGCGTGTCCTGAAATTTCCCATAATTTAGACTTTGCAATATGAGGCGTATTTACAATAACGTAACCTCTTTTTCTATGTTCACTTCTCCAATAGTTCTCTATTTCTTCTCTCACAACGGCAAGATTTGGATGCCACAACACGAGACCTCCACCTAACTCTTCTCTAGTAGTGAACAAATCAAGTTTTGAGCCAAGTTTTCTGTGGTCACGTTTTTCTGCTTCTTCAAGCATAGTCAAGTATTCTTTTAGTTCATCTTTTGTCCAAAATGCTGTTGCATAAATACGTTGAAGCATTTTGTTTTTTGCATTACCTCTCCAGTAAGCACCTGCAACTTTTTGTAATTTAAACGCCTTAATAAAAGATGTATTAGGCAAATGTGGCCCTGCACAAAGGTCATTGAACAAAGAGCTACCAGACGCATCTTTGGTTAAAAATAGAGTTGGATTATGATGCTTATGTTCTTCCAATAATTCTGCTTTATATATTTCACCTTGTTCTTTAAATTCGCTAATCTGTGCATCAACGTCTGGAATAAGATATTTTTCAAATGTAAGATTTTGTTTTACGATTTCTTTCATTTTTTCTTCAATTTTTGAAAGATCATCTTGTGTAAAAGCGTGACCATCTAAGTCAAAGTCATAATAAAATCCGTTTTCAATAGCAGGACCTATAGCAAGTTTTGCCTGTGGGAAAAGAGCAATAACTGCTTGAGCCATGATGTGAGACGTAGAGTGTCTAAGTATAGAAAGTGTTTCTTTGTCTTTTGATGTAAGAATTTTCACTTTATCATTATTATTCAAGGTTGTTCTAATGTCTTTCATCTCTCCATTGATTTCTATGGCAACTGCATTTTTTGCCAAACCTTCACTAATGGTTTTTGCCAAATCATAACCCGTTGCATTTTCAACTAACGAAATTTTAGAATTATCTGGCAAAATTACTTCAATGTTAGACATTTTTATTTCCTCTTTTTCTCTTCACTAAAGGGTAATCAACTTACAAAAACATAAGTGTAATAAACTTGCAATTATTAATAAAAAAATAAATAACAAATTCTCTCACTCACCCTAATACTTTTATACCACTAGCAAAGTTGTATTGCAATTTTTGGGGGTGTAAAGTTGACTATATGAACAAGTTGTAATATAATTTAAAAAAAATCAATATTTTGTAATATTTCGTTATTAAGTTACGATTTAGATTCAAAATATACTTTTGTGCAAATGGTATTTAGAAGAATAGGAAAGATAGGTTTTTGACATGTGTCCAACAAGTGAAGCCAATGAACAGGGTGAAGTTAAACAAAAAATTCTGATAGCAGATGATGAAGCTAGTATCAGAAGAATTTTGGAAACAAGATTAGGAATGATTGGATTTGATATTGTTACTGCTGCTGATGGTGAAGAGGCTGTTGCTGCATTTAACAAAGAAAATCCTGATTTAGTTGTATTAGATGTAATGATGCCTAAAATGGATGGTTACGGCGTTTGTAGAGAAATCAGACGAACTTCAGACGTACCAATTATCATTTTGACAGCATTAGGCGATGTTTCAGAAAGAATTACAGGTCTTGAGTTAGGCGCTGACGACTATGTTGTTAAACCATTCAGCCCTAAAGAACTTGAAGCTCGCGTAAAATCAGTTTTAAGAAGAGCAACAAACAGAGAAATTGCTCCAACAACTGGCAAAGTAACTAAAAACGTAATTACAACTGGTAACATTAAAATTGATACAGCAAGACGTCAAGTATTTAGAAAAAATGAACGTATTAGATTGACCGGTATGGAATTTAGCTTGCTAGAATTGTTGGTTAATAATTCAGGACAAGCTTATTCTAGAAATGAAATTTTACAGTACGTTTGGGCTTACCCACCAGATCATAGAATTGATACAAGGGTTGTTGATGTACACATTTCAAGATTGCGTTCAAAACTTGAAACAGACCCAGCAAACCCAGAACTTATTCTTACAGCTCGTGGTATAGGTTATATGTTCCAAAGAATTAACTAAAATAAAAAGACCTCTTTCCAGAGGTCTTTTTTATATCAT